>DAIRET010000119.1:0-8845 GCA_036795455.1 Ignavibacteriaceae bacterium | reverse complement strand
AAACTATCTACTGAAAGCACATCACTCATCGAGCTTGTATAATCAAGGCGATTTTGATCGTCATCGATTGCTATTATGTCGTGGTTTTCAGTAGATAGTTTTTTAGCAAGTTGAAAACCGACATCGCCGATACCGGCAATAATAATTCTCATTGTAATTCTTAAATTAATTTAAAAATCAAAGGGCGAATTAAACTTCGCCCGTTTTTAATATTTGTGTTTTTATTGAACACTTATTTTTCCGCCGTAAAGAGTTTTGTAAATTCTTTGGCATTGCGTTCTTTATAAGCTCCTTTGTGATATGCGTACCCTATAATCAAAGGCATAGCAATCGTGGCTTCGGAATATACCATCTGTTCGAAAGTAGTTTCAACTTTACCCCATGAACTTGCCTCTTTTAATGTAGAGCCAGATAAAGCTCCGTCCCTTTCGTCGGCAACGGTTATTTGAATAGCATATTTATGCATCGGTGAATTTTCTTGAAGAATATCCGCAGCAACAACTATATCCTGTGTAAAGTTTTTAGGAACGCCGCCGCCGATCATCAAGATACCGCTTTCTTTAGTTGCGATTTTAATCTTCGTAAGTTCAACAAAATCCTTTGCAGAATCGCATGATACATGCTTATCCGGGTTCTGAGTTTGATGAACTACAAACCCGAAACCGGCAGAGCAGTCTGAAAATGCAGGTACGAATATCGGGACATTCTTTTTGTATGCAGCGTAAATTACCGAATCATCCACTTTGGGTCCGCCGTTCATTTCAAGATATTTTCCGAATTCCCATAACAATTCTCGTGATGAATAGGGACGCGGTTCAAGAGTGTCGAATATTTTTGCAGTTGTATCATCGCAAATTCTTAACTCTTCTTCGTCGATGTAAGTATCATAAATTCTATCAATCATTAAATCTCTTAGTTCATTATCGTCGCTGAAAGGAGTTCCGAGATAATGTTTAAATCCGAGTGCTTCAAAGAAATCCTGGTCAACCATAATTGCCCCGGTTGATACAATTGCATCAACCATGTTATTCATAATCATATCATGGACAACTTTTTTCAAGCCTGCACTGAACAAACTACCGGCTAAGGTAAGAATGACCGCACAGTCTTTGTCTCTCAGCATTTTTTCATAAATGCGGGCGGCTCTATTTAAATTCCTTGCCTGGAAAGCCATCTTTTCCATTGCATCCACAATCGGGACAACATCATATTTTTTTATGTCGATATGTTCAATTACATCTTTGAGCAAATCTTTTTTCTCAAGCATTTTTTTTACTCCTTACGATTTGTTATTAATTTCTGTGCCGAATATAATCAGTTTATAATTCTAAAAAAACATTTTAGCGAGTTTCAAGATACCCTGCTTCCACGGTACACGGTGCGATATTCCGGAAGCATTCTGAAACTTCTCAAGGTTATCAAGATACCATTGATAATTCCTTAAAAGTGCGTCCTTATTTGAATACCTGGGTGTAAACCCGAGAATTCTTTCCGCTTTATCAATCGAAACAAATGAATCTTTCGAAGCTGTTTCATACACCCATTTGTAAAGCGGTGAAAGGTGCAAAGCCTCCAGAATTTTCAAGGTTAAAATTATCGGTTTTTCAGGTAAGCCTTTAATTTTCTTTCCGAAACCTGCTTTATCAAGAACAGCCTGGTAATCTTCTTTCATTGTTGTAAAATCTTTTGCCCCAATATTGAATGTATCGTTCACTCTCGATTCTTCAAGTGTGCAGCAGAGATAAGTTGCTTCGCATAAATCTTCCACATCAAGAAGTTGATAACGATTTGAGCCGTTACCTATCATCGGGAAACCATGCCCGTCTTTTGCCCAGTCGTAGAAAAGAGCAAATACACCCAATCTCTCTGGTCCAATGAAGGATTTCGGACGAAGAATCGGGACGCACATTCCTTTCTCCCGAAATTTTAAGCATTCCTCCTCAGCAAGTATTTTTGCTTTGCCGTAAGGTCCTACACCATCAAGTTTATCATCTTCAAGCAAAGGATGGTGATCAGGGATACCGTAAACTGCCGTTGAAGAGATATGAACGAATCTTTTTACTTTATATTTGTTAGCTGCTTCGATTAGTATTCTTGTACCGTCTACATCGGTTGAAAAAATATCTTCGGGTTTGTATAGAGGGAGAGCGGCAGCGCAGTGAATAACGACGTCGATTCCCTGCATAGTCTTATCCACAAGTTCTGCATTCCGAATATCTCCTTTTACTATCGTTATTTTATTCATGCAGTCTTCATAATCGAAATCTGCAATATCAAGCGAAACTACTTCTTCCCCATTATTGAGCAGGTAGCGGACAAGATTAATACCAAGAAAACCAGCACCACCCGTAACAAGATATTTCAATTTAAGCCTCGAATAATTTATAAATTTTACGGGACAAAATTACGGATTTATAACCGATTGGAAAAGTCCGAACATCGCAGTTTAATGGAATCCGGTTATAGAAAAAACCTGGCAAATCCACACATAAGATTATGAATCTCTATCATCCACTAAGAATACAAGTGCCGCAGCAACGAACAATGAAAATCCACCCAACAGAAGCGCATAAATGGCTTCATGCCCGAATAGATTTTTTACAAAGAAGCCGAGAATTGCCGCTGCTGTTATTTGCGGGATAACGATAAAGAAATTGAAAATTCCCATATAAACGCCAAGTTTATTCTGCGGAAGCGAGCCTGTTAAAATAGCATAAGGCATTGCAAGAATTGAAGCCCAAGCCAAACCGATTCCTAGTTCGGAAATTAAAAGTAAGTTCGGGTCTTTAATTATATAGAAAGATAATAAACCGAGTCCGCCGCATACAAGACTTATTGCATGAACTGTTTTTCTTGATGTTCTTTTTGCAAGCCACACAAGTAAAAATGCCATTACTGCTGCAAAGCCGTTATAAACAGCCATCAGTACACCGACCCAATCAGCGCCTTCATTATAAAGAGCGGAAGCAGTATCGGATGTTCCGTAAATATGCCTTGTTACTGCTGGCGTAGTATAAATCCACATAGCAAAAAGAGCAAACCATGAAAAGAATTGAACGTAAGCAAGCTGCACCATAGTTTTCGGCATTTTATAAAGATCATTCAGAATTAATACTGCTCCATTTGATGTTTTCTTCTGTTTCGTCATTAATCCGACAACAATTTGAAGTAGACCGAATAGTGCCACTCCAAGAAAGAAAACCATTAGCCCGTAATCCATGTAGATAAAATACTCGAAAATAATGAAGAGTAATACACCGACAGTCAGCCATGTATAACCGTTTTTCAACAATTTTCCGTGAGGAATAAAATCGGTTTCGGTTTCTCTTGTATTTTCTTTATTTACTTGCTCCTGAAATTTCAACATTTCTTCAGGTGAGTATTCCTTTGTAGTAATAACAGTATAGAGAACCGCAATAAAGAATATAGCTCCACCGATATAAAACGCAAATTTAACCGAATGAGGTATTTCTCCTTCAGGTGCAATATTGCTAATACCGAACCAATTGGTCATCATATAAGGAAGTGCAGAAGCGACAACCGCACCCGTACCGATAAAAAAGCTTTGCATTGAAAAACCTACGGTTCTTTGTTCCGGTGGAAGCATATCCCCTACAAAAGCACGGAACGGCTCCATAGAAATATTAATCGATGCATCCATTATCCAGAGCATTCCTGCAGCAACCCACAATACAGGTGAATTCGGCATTATGAATAAAGCAAGTGATGCAAGCAAAGCACCGACAAGAAAGAAAGGTCTTCTTCTACCGAGGCGGTTCCATGTTTTATCGCTCATGTGCCCGATAATCGGTTGAACAATTAGACCTGTTACCGGGGCAGCTATCCATAAAAGAGGGATTTCATCAATATTGGCTCCAAGTGTTTCAAATATTCTGCTGACGTTTGCATTTTGAAGAGCAAAGCCAAATTGAATACCGAGAAAGCCGAAGCTCATATTCCATATTTGCCAAAAACTAAGATGTGGTTTTTTCATGTTAATATCTCTTTAATCAAAATTAAGACTAAACAAAAATAATAAAAAGAATCTGAATAAATGAATGACAAACAGTACAAGATTCAATACCGGATAATTTTGTTTTTATCAGTAAAGTGAACAATTTAACATATTTAGGATTTTAATCCCGGCTTCTATTAAATGCTCTTATCGATTTTCAGTTTGATGAAAAACTAAAATTGAAACTGCTCTTCAATATCTTCAAGTTTTTCATTTAAACTTGTCCAATCATCAACAAGCTTCTTTAATTCCTCTTTAACCGAGTTGTAATCTGCATTTTTAGATTTTATTAAAGAAGAGTTACTGTAAATTGTAACATCGGCTAGTTCATCTTCAAGTGTTTTCTGTCGCACTTCCAAAGCAGCAATGCGGTTTTCAATTATTCCAATTTCTTTTTTAAGGTCTTTAGTGCTCTGATACCTTTTCTGCCGCAGTTCTGCTTCAATTCTTTTTTGCTCTTTTTTAGAATAAGCAGAAATATCATTCTTAGATGATTTAGCATCATAAGCTTCCTCGGTTACTTCTTCCGATTTCTTTTGAAGATAATAATCTATATCCCCGCTGAAGCATCTGAAACTCCCCTTCTTTATTTCAATTACCTTTCCTACAACCGGGCGAAGAAAATCCACATCATGGGATACGATTACAAGTGAGCCTTTAAAGTCGATCAAAGCTTTCTGTAAAATTAGTTTTGAAGAATGGTCGAGGTGGTTTGTCGGTTCGTCAAGTATTACAAGATTTGCTTTTGTTAAAAGAATTTTTGCAAGTGCAACACGGCTTTTTTCACCGCCGGAAAGTATCCCGACTTTTTTGAAAACATCATCACCTGTAAAAAGAAAATTCCCGAGCAGGCTGCGTAACTGCCCGATTGTTTTTTCTTCTGTTGCCTGCATTACCGTTTCAATTATATCCAGTTCGGGATTAAGTGCATCGGCAACGTCCTGCGCATAGTAAGCTATAAATGAATTATAACCGATATTTCTTTCGCCCGAATCAACTCCTGTTTCCCCGGCAATAATCTTTGCAAGTGTTGTTTTACCCGCCCCGTTTGGACCGACGAAAGCAATTTTTTCTCCTCTTTCGATAGTAAAATTAAGTTTGTTAAATATCTCGTTACTACCGTAAGATTTGTCTATACCTTTTAGGTCTATGGCTATTCTTCCGCTTTGAGGGACTTCGGGGAATTTTATATTAATTTCGAGCTGTGAATCGGGGAGTTCAACGAGTTCGATTTTTTCAAGTTGTTTTATCCTGCTTTGAACCTGTCTTGCTTTTGTCGCTTTGAACCTGAACCGTTCTATAAAACGCTCGGTTTCTTTTATTTTGTCTTGCTGTAACTGGTACTGATGAACAAGCAATATGTCGCGTTCTTCCTTGTAGGCAAGGTAGTTGTTGTAATTCCCTTTATAGAAGTTGCACTTCCTGTTAAATATTTCTAATGTTCTATCCGTTAATGAACTGACAAAATGCTTATCGTGCGATACAATAACCATTGCACCTTTATACGCTTTTAAATAGTCAATCAACCATTGAAGGGAATCAAGATCAAGGTGGTTTGTAGGTTCGTCAAGCAGTAAAACATCGTTCTGTGAAATCAAGATTTTTGCAAGTGCAATACGCATCTGCCATCCGCCCGAGAGTTCTTCCGTGGGTCTGTCGAAATCATTTTCATTAAATCCTAACCCTGAAAGTATTTTTTCAATTTTAGATGTAGCAGTAAAAGAATCAAGGTCTTCAAGTTTATGGTGAACTTCACCGAGCTGGTTTATGAGATCGTCCCGCTCCTCATCCGTTAGGTTCGTTAGAGACAATTGAAATGTAATCTCTTTCTCTTTTTCTTTAAGATGAACAATCCCTGTAAGTGCCGATTCTGCTTCTTTGAATATTGATTTCCCTTTATGGACAATATTTTCTTGCGGAAGGTAACCGATAGAAATTCTTTTTTGTTTATTCAGCAAACCGCTTTCCGGTTGTAACCCGCCCGAAATCATCTTTAGAAGAGAAGATTTTCCCGTACCATTTGCACCGACCAGGGCAATTCTATCACCCCCGTTTATTTTGAAATTAACATCTTTAAATAAATATTTGCCTCCGAACTGAAGTGAGACATTCGCAAAATCAATCATAACCTTTTATTTTTTAACAACCGCTATTTTACCGGTGATAATATTATTTCCTTCTTTATCATAAGCGACAACATAATAAACACCGCTGCTTACATACTTACCGTCAAGGTCTTTACCATCCCAGAAAGCTATTCTTCCGCCTGGTGAAGAAAACTGGTTTATTAAATTCCCGTTTAACGAAATAATTTTTATATCGCTCTCTTTAATCAAACCTTCAATTGTCAATTGAGTTTGCCCGTCCCCTACTATGAAGGGACTCGGATAGAAAAACAATTCTGAAAAAGATTCTTCGGGACTTTTAGCAGAAGTAAAGAAAGCGGTCAAACCACCGTCAACGCCGGCATAAACAACTCCCCGTTTTTCATCTACAGTTAAACTTTTTACCTGGTCAGAAATCAGTGGACTATTTTTTGAATCGAATGCAGCTATAAGATTTGTACCATCTGAAGAAACGACAAACAATCCCTGGTTTGTCCCCACCCACTTTTGATTTATCGGGTCAACAACAATACAATTTATTGATTGCTGCCTTAATGAATAAACCGAAGTAATTTTTAACTGCGGACTTTGAGTTGAAATAATCTGATTAGTATTATAAATAATATTCACACCCTGACCGCTACCGACCCATAAATCTCCTCTTTTATCCTGAACGAGAGCAGTGATTGTACTATTATTTAATCCGTTAGTCATCGATAAGAAACCGTATTTATCGTCCTGGGTGGTGTTGAACGTTTTGTTTTCATTGAAATAATATAACCCCGGTTTTGTATTATCTGTTGAGTAGAACCATTTAGTATTATATTGATCTACTATCAGTCCGTAATTCTTCTCTAAACCTGAATAAGATGGATTGTCGAATAAATACCACGTACTGTCCGGTGTAAGAGCAGCAAGAATTTTTCTATCGGCACCATCATAACTTAAAATCCATGTATTTCCTTGTGAGTCTCTCGAAATTCCCGTAATTACTAAAAAGTCCGGGTCTTTCCTTATGCCCAACATCGGGGTATTTTTGAAGTAAGTTGTAATAACACTCCCATTTTCAACTGTAACAAAACCTCTCCCCCAGGTCATTGCATAAACAGTGTTATCCGGTGCGGAATAAACCTTATGGAAGGAATTAACAAGTAATTCCGGGTTGCTTGCCACATTGAAATTTTCCCAGCCGGTTTGATCATATTTATAAAAACCGACACCCGTAACGTCAGTACCCGAAGCTGCCCATAAATTACCCGAAGCATCTACACTTAACGAAGAGAAAAGATTTGAATACGGACCGTTCGGATAGTAATATATTTTTTTATTGTTTGAAATAACAAGTAAGCCCTGGTTTGTTGTAATTGTAATTTCATTATTTCCAACCGAAACGATTGAAGATGCGGTTTCCAACCCGGCTTCAAGCATTGTGATTTCGCCGTTAGAATAAACATAAAGATTATTTAATGATAAAATGTATAATGAATCCCCCTTCACAAAAATATCCTTTATGTTTGCACTGTTAAATGATGGAAGAAAAGTTTCCCATGAAACCCCGTTAAAAACTGAAAAACCTCTATCCGATGATACGATAACGGAATCTTTGAAGATTGCTAGTTTATAACAGTTGTTAGAACGTAATCCTTCCGAGATAGTATAAACATTCCACGATTCAGGGGCGACAAGATTTGTGGCTCCCGGTTTTTGAATTGCCACACCTGATGAGGTTGCCACATAAATTAGTCCATCGATTAATACATTATTCACCGAAATATAGGAAGGAAACGAACCATATTTAAAGTAAGTATCATAAAAAGAGTAGTCGTTCACGTTTATCAGCGAAAGACCGAATTCAGTTGCGGTAAAAATAGTATCTCCTTTTACAACAAAAGAATTTATCTGTTTTTTACTTTTACCCGAGTTATAAATATCCGAGATTCGTTTGAATGAATTATTTGCCGGGTTGTAAATATCGATAGTACCATCCAGGCTGCCAAACCAAATTTTACCGTAACGGTCTATTGATATTGCAGTAAGGGCGGAACCGCTTAATCCATCTGTTTTAGTATATGTATTGAAGGAAGAATCGATCTTATTAAAATAGAATGCACCGCCTTCGGTAGCAGCCCAAAAACTTTTATCAACTTCAACTGCACTTTTTACTTTTTTCTGGTCGGAATAGTTTTTCCATCCGAGTAGTAATTGCGGGAAAGTATTTGCATTCACTAAAACAACAATAAGTGAAATGCAAAAAAAATCAGATAATTTCATAATTCAACCTTTTAATTATTTATCCGGAAAGGTATAGATGATTATGCTAAAACTCCTTTAATTGTTACAAATCAAACAGAATTCGTTTTCAAAAACGAAATTAACCCTATGCAATATATTTTCGATCATTTTAATTTTTTATCCCAAATTCTTGGTACTATTAACAAAACTGAAAAAGCAAAATTCTTCTCTGTTAATCTGCCGGAATACGCTAAGTTAAATTGTTTTCAGAAGGTTAACCATTTCAATTGCAGTTAAAGCTGCGTCCCATCCTTTATTTCCCGCTTTAGTACCTGCTCTTTCAATCGCCTGTTCAATTGAGTCGGTAGTCAACACTCCGAATGAAACCGGGATACCGTGCTTTAAACTTACCGAGGCGATACCCTTACTTACTTCAGCTGCAATATAATCGAAATGAGGTGTAGAGCCACGAATTACAGCACCAATAGCAATA
>DAIRET010000118.1:0-8852 GCA_036795455.1 Ignavibacteriaceae bacterium | reverse complement strand
TTTTTTCTTGTTTTCAAGAGCCGAAGCAACTTCTTTCATATGGCTCTTCTCTCTAAGTGCTGCAGTAGGACAGACAAGTATACACTGTCCGCAAAGGATACAATCGCTGATACTTAAACCTTTATTAAACGGTGTAGTAACAGTACTAGCAAAACCGCGGTTTGTAAAATCGATTGCACCTACTTTTTGAATTTCGTTACATACTCGTACGCATCTTCCGCATAAAATACATTTTGCAGGGTCTCTTTCCATCGATGCACTTGAAATATCAACAGCATGGTCTTTCTTTTTACCTGCGTACCTGTGTTCTCTTAAACCATATTTTTCCGATAGCTTTTGCAGTTCACAGTTTCCGTTGCGAACGCAAATAAGGCAATCTTGCGGATGGTTTTCAACAAGAAGTTCAACTATAGTTTTTCTCGCTCTTCTAACTCTCGGAGAATTAGTTTCAACATTCATATTTTCATAAACCGGGTAAGCACAAGCCGGAATTAAATTACGCTGTCCATCAACCTCAACCGAACATATTCTACAAGCACCCGATGGAAAGAGGTCTTTCATATGACATAAAGTCGGAATATGAATACCAACCGATTTAGCTGCGTCAAGAATTGTCATCCCTTCTTCAGCTTTTACTTTTATTTTATTTATTGTTAATTCTACCATTTTAATCTCCATCTACTTAATTAACCGTTATAGCACAGGATCTACATGCTTCAAAGCACATTCCGCATCTTATACACTTATCCTGAAGAATGTAATGAGCTTTTCCTTTTTCGCCAACAATAGCGTCCGTTGCGCATTTTTTAACGCAAACACCGCAACCGGAACAGATATTGTTATCAATTTCGAAGGTTAATAAGTCTTTACATACTCCGGCTCTACATTTTCTTTCGTATAAATGTTCTTCATATTCATGTTTGAAATAATGAAGACCGGAAAGAATCGGATTAGGAGCTGACTGCCCCAACCCGCAAAGAGAAGTATCTTTAATAACTTGTGCTAATCTTTGCAGATAGATAATTCCTTTAAACCGTTGAAGTTCATCAAGTTTGTTTTTCGTGCTACGGTAGCTTTGCGGAATTCTCTCGATAATCTCAAGCATTCTTTTCGTTCCTTCGCGGCAAGGAACACATTTTCCGCACGATTCGTTTTGGATAAACTGTAGGAAATATTTTGCAACATCAACCATACAGGTTCCTTCATCCATTACAACAAATCCACCCGAGCCCATCATAGCACCAACCTGGCGCAATGAATCGTAGTCCACAAGTGTATCCATTACTTCGTTAGGAAGACATCCGCCCGAAGGACCACCGATTTGAACAGCTTTGAATTTCTTATTGTCAGGAATTCCTCCACCTATTTCAAATACAATCTCGCCAAGTGTAACTCCCATCGGAACTTCAACGAGACCGGTATTAATTATTTTTCCGCTGAGTGCAAATACTTTAGTCCCTTTACTAGCTTTGGTTCCAATAGAAGAGAACCAGGCAGAACCTTTTCTGATAATCGTAGCAACATTAGCAAAAGTTTCAACGTTGTTTACAACTGAAGGTTTATTCCATAAACCGGACACAGACGGAAACGGAGGTCTTGGTCTCGGCATTCCGCGTTTACCTTCGATTGAAGCCATTAATGCGGTCTCTTCACCGCATACGAATGCACCTGCACCCTTTTTGATTTTCAGATGAAATGAAAAATCACTTCCGAGAATATTATCGCCAAGTATTCCATATTTTTCGCATTGTTTGATTGCGGATTGCAATTTTTCTATTGCAAGCGGATACTCTGCACGGCAGTAAATATAACCGACCGATGCTCCGATAGCGTAACCACCGATAAGCATTCCTTCAACTAACTTGAAAGGATCGCTTTCAAGTACCGAACGGTCCATAAATGCACCCGGGTCGCCTTCATCGGCATTACAAATAATATATTTTTGATCCGCTTTTTGAGCATGTGCAAGTTCCCACTTCTTACCTGTAGGGAATCCACCGCCGCCTCTGCCTCTTAAACCGGCGTCAAGTATTTCTTTTATTACTTCTATAGGCGACATTAATCTTAAAACTTTATCAAAAGCTTTGAATCCGCCGTATGCTATATAAGCATCAATCGAATCGGGATCAATAATTCCGCAATTCTCAAGAACAATTTTTAACTGATGTTTAAAGAATGCGTTATCATTTATATGCGGTATACTGTTCGATTTTTCACCATGAGCACCGAGTAGTTTTTCAGTGAAAACATCTTTTTCAATAATTGTTTTTTGTATCAGTTTACCAACCAGTTTGGGAGTAATTTCGCAATAAGATACTCTTTCACCATCAGGCAGTTTAACATCGACAATAACTTCTTTTGCGCAGAACCCGATACAACCTGTAGGTTTAATTACTGCTTGAATATTTAATTTTTCAAGTTCAGCTTTAATAGCTTCTTCAACTTTCTTTGCACCGGCGGCAAGACCGCAGGTTCCCATACCTATCCATATAATTGGTAGGTCATGTTCTTCAAACCTGAGTTGTCTATTTAATTTTTTTAATTTTTCTTCACATTCCGGGTTATGATGGCAAAGCGGACCTTCCGTACAGCATCTAATAAAAGAATTACACGGATTTTCGTTTGTATGCCAGCATTCACTGCAACATAATTCTATGAAAGTCTTCATTTTACACCCACCGTTTCTTGTTTTGATTCCGTTGGTTTTGGTTTATTATATTTTTTAATAATACCGGGTATATCTTTTACCGAAATTCTACCGTAGTAATCATCGTTAACTGTAATAACAGGCGCAATACTGCAGGCACCAATACAGCTAACAGTCTCTAGTGTAAATTTTTTATCACGTGTGGTTTCGCCTGCTTTTATTTTCAATTCTGATTCCAGTGCATAAAGGATATTTGCCGAGTTTTTAACATGGCACGCTGTTCCTCTACAAACGCGAATAATATTCTCGCCGAGGGGAATCATCCTGAATTGGTTATAAAATGTAGCTACTCCATATACTCTGCTAAAGGGTAAACCGACAAATGATGCTACTTCCATCATAACTTCTTCCGGTAAATACCCGTAGATATGCTGTATATCCTGAAGTAAAGGAATTAGCGAACTTCTGTCGTTTTTGTTATAGTTTTCAAATACTTTCGAATGCATTTCTTGTCCTTAATAAAATTTCATTTCGCTTAGCTGTAACAAATTAAATGCCACAGCTTTGACGCTAAAAAATCAACAATTTCTTTATTTTTTAGTTAAAAAATGCAGATTTTCTCCTGCTTTCTTAATTGTTAGACATTTTTCTCATTAAAGGAAATCCTGCATTACGCAGTTTGACACGACAAACTAATCCCGTTTTTTTTAAGAATGAATTACTTGGAGAATCATCAACAAGTTAGCTATCCAAAGGTTGAAATCGGTATTAAACAGTAAATTTTTAGTACATGTTTTTGAGTAAAATAGTTATATTAACATCACTTAAACCGGGAATTATTTTTAGGATATTGCAATGAATACAATTCTTCCCGGTTATATAAAAAATTAACTATTATAGTGTCTATTAGTAATTCAAAAAAACAACTAAGTTAAGGAAAGAAATTATGGAAAAACGAAGACCGTGGGCTGAGCCCTATAAAATCAAAGTTGTAGAACCTGTGAAAATGACGACAAAAAAATACCGCGAAGAAAAGATTGCTGAAGCTGGCTACAATACATTTCTGTTACGGTCGGAGGATGTGTATATCGATTTATTGACGGATTCAGGTACGAATGCAATGAGCGATTACCAATGGGCTGGAATGATGATGGGTGATGAAGCTTATGCAGGAAGTAGAAATTTCTATAACCTTGAAGAGAAGGTTCAAAAATATTATGGTTATAAATACCTCGTTCCTACTCATCAAGGACGCGGTGCCGAACATATGCTATCTCAAGCTATGATCAAAAAAGGACAATACGTTGCAGGGAATATGTATTTTACTACGACGAGACTGCATCAGGAGCTTGCCGGCGGTGTATTTGTTGATGTAATAATAGATGAAGCTCATGACCCTCAAGCCATTCATCCATTCAAAGGAAATGTTGACTTAAATAAATTTGAAAACCTAATTAAATCAAAAGGAGCCGAAAATATTGCATACATTACGGTAGGCGCGCCGGTAAACATGGCGGGTGGTCAACCGGTATCGATGGAGAATATGAAAAAAGTTCACCGGATGGCACACAGTAACGGTATTAAAGTGGTACTTGATGCAACAAGAAATATGGAGAATGCATATTTCATTCAACAGAGAGAAGATGGTTACAAAAATAAAACAGTTACAGAAATCCATAAAGAGTTTTGTTCTTACTCCGATGCTGCTACGATGAGTGCTAAAAAAGACTTGCTTGTGAATATAGGCGGCTTTGTTGCAGTAAACGATTGGGACCTTTTTGAAGAATTGAGGAACATGGTAGTAATTTATGAAGGTCTTCATACTTACGGCGGTTTAGCCGGAAGAGATATGGAAGCTATGGCAAGAGGAATTGAGGAAGCAATTCAAGAGGATAACATTAAAGCGAGAGTAGAACAGGTTCAATACTTTGGAAATCTACTAATCGATTTCGGAATTCCGATTGTACTCCCGATCGGAGGTCATGCAGTATTCCTTGATGCAAAACGGTTTTATCCCCACCTCAAACAGGATCTCTTTCCTGCCCAGATGCTTGCCTCACAACTTTTTGTCGAATCGGGTGTACGTGCAATGGAAAGAGGGATAGTATCCGCAGGAAGAAATAAAGAAACCGGCGATCATAATAGACCGAATCTTGAATTAGTCAGATTAACTATTCCCAGAAGAGTATATACTCAATCACATCTTGACCTTGTAGCTTACGATGTGAACGAACTTTATCAAAAGCGTGATGAAGCAAAAGGACTTCGTATGGTTTATGAACCAAAGTACCTCCGCTTCTTCCAGGCTCGTTTTGAAAAACTGTAACGGTTTTCTTATTTTTTTTTGATGTTTTATTTATCCGTGCCTGATCGGACATCTTAAAGGCACGGATTTTTTTAATTAAACTGTTTTTTGTATACGTTTCTTGGTTGAGAAAAACTCATTCCCCTTGAAAGCACTTAACATTTTAATTAAAAACGTTAAAAAGAAACCGATTAATGAGAGATAGACATCTTCGATTTCAATTACAAATGAAGAACGCTCCGAGAAGAACGACATTAAAAGTTTAACTGCAATAATAAGCGTAAAAAAACTTGAAAATCCCATCATCCCCGAGATAAAAGGTTTTACCACAAATTTTTCCATTTTAGCTCCAATTATTTTTCCCTAGTAAATATTAATAAGTAAAGTATTGCTACTCATTATTCATTGATAACACATTTCGATTTCATTCTTTAACACAACGGAAGCCGTTGTAGTTATTTCTAAAATTCGGTTCGGCAATGTTCCTGATTGTTATTATAAACAGAGATTCATCGTCGCACCAGGATGCACCCCGTAATACTTTAGTTTTCCCGCTTTCCGGTCCTTTCGGATTTCTTGCCGGACTTTTTGTATAATACTTTTCATCATACCAATCTTGAACCCATTCCCACACATTTCCGCTCATATCATAAAGATCGAGTTCGTTAGGCAATTTAAGACCGACTTGCTGCAGTTTTCCATCCGAATTTTCTTTGTACCATGCAACTTCAAAAAGGTTGTTATGACCGCTGTATTTATAGCTTTTACTCTGCATTCCACCTTTAGCAGCAAATTCCCATTCGGCTTCAGTCGGTAAACGTTTACCAGCCCATTTACAATACTCGTTTGCATCGTTCCAGCTTACGTGAATTACCGGGTAATTGAGATTTTTATCATCCCTTATAACCCCGTTCTCATCGAACTTCCAGTTGACACCGGTTTTATCATTATACTTTGTTCCATCCCAGACCCAGCTATACCCTTCATTTTCAGCATCGGTTAAATATCCTGTAGCATCAACGAATGTTTTAAATTCTGCAACAGTAACTTCATTTTTGTCCATATTGAAATCATCAAGCCAAACCCTGTGAACAGGTTTCTCATCTTCCCTGCTTTCATTATTCCCCATATCGAACCAATTTCCTTTAATATAAGACATGTGGTTATTCGTTTCTCGGACAATAGTTGAACGCTCAACAGGTTTAACAGGTTCACTGACAACAGGTTCTACTTTAGCTATTTCAGGTTTATCGATAGCGGGTGTACTTTCTCCCGGTACAAAATAAAACGAGCCGATTAAAGAGGAAGATTCCCAGGGAACTTGTTCTTTATTTGTAATTGTGAGAACATCTTCCCGAACGCTTTTTAATACTTCTTCAATTGTTTTTCCAGGAGCCGCCATGTGTTTCAATAATGATTCTGTGTAAAGTCCGTTTTTCCCTGACCCGTCTGATGCAACCGAGCCGGGAGCAGTTGAATAAACTATTATAGAACCTATAGGGGCATCCATTTTTGCAAGCCCTTTTACTGTACTTCTGAAGCTTCTTTGGTAAGGATTATTTCTACATGCATCAAGAATAACGATATTCATTTTACTCCCTGCATCTTCCATTTGAGCAAGAACCCTGCCGGCATCAACACCTTCATATTCAACTTCATTTTCATTACGGATATCTGCACCAATAGGTACAAGATAATTGTTACCTCCTACTTGAAGTCCGTGTCCTGAAAAATAGAAAAGTGAAACTGCGCTATTGCGGGATTTCGTTCCGAATTCACGAATTGCTTCCTTCATATCTCTTTGATTTGCATTTGTTTGGAGTATTACATCAAACCCGTAGTTCTTGAGTGCCGAAGAAATATCTTTTGCATCGTTAACCGGGTTTTTAAGAGGTGCATCTTTATATGTAGCATTCCCTATTACAAGAGCAATTTTCCTTCCTTCAGAAGACGATGGGTCTTCTTTAACACTTATTCCTCTTGTTTGCTGACAATAGTTGGTGAGCATGAGAAGATAGACAAAACCGAATAAAAAAACTCTTTTCATTTTCTTACTACTTTTTTTTATTAATGGTGGATTAATATAATTAATTCCGGTTTCAGTTTCAAAAAAATCGGTGTGATTGGAAACAAAAAGAATTTTAACATTAACAATTAAACATTTTTACGAAAATACATGACCAAAAAACTACAAGTTTCATTCCATCATAAATTGACGAAGAATGAGCGTTTTTTCTTCGGTATGTTGTTAAAAAGCAACAGTTATTGATTTTTCAGTGTTGCATATAGGCAACATTTTTTCTATTTGTCCACCTTAGATGGATACTGACACAACCAAATCCTAATAAATACATTCTTTTCACTTCTATCATTGCCTTCTAATTTTCTGAAGGAATCACCGGGGTTGTCTTTGAAACCTGCATAGTTCTATTTACAATGTGGCTGAAGCCAAAATGTTTGTTTTTTTTATTTTTATCCGTTGGCTGAAGTCAACGGCAATTTTTATTTTATCTTTTACTCAATTCCCATTTATCCTTCCCTAAATTTCTCATTAATCAAGTTGAGTTCAATGTTTTTGAAATACCTCTCCGGTTCTTTAATATTCTCCAATGCAAAGAATAATTCATTCTTATCAACTTCACCATCGCTGAGCAGATACTCCTCAATAATAATTTCCATCGGGATATTCATTATGTGAAGTAGTACGCCAATAACTATACCGGTTCTGTCTTTACCTGAAGTGCAGTGAAAAAGTACCGGTAAGTCATTTATCTCATACGCTACTGCATAAATTACATCTGTCAACCATTTTTTAACTATAGGCAGATGGGTATGACCTCTCTCATATCCACTTGGAAGAGGGAAATGATGTAATTCTGTATTTAGAAAACCCAAGCCAACATCCTCTCCCCTCCGCAGATTTACTATTGATTTTGCAAAACTTATCTCTGATGCATCGGTAATATGTAGGAGTTTACCGCCGCGTAACAAATTTTTCTCTTTTAGCAGCTTATTACCGGCAATTAGGTTAACCCACTCTCCAACATCCCTAAAGTTTACGCATCCGTTTGTATAATCAAGTGACAAGTAATAACAACCTATTAATTGTGTGAAATTTTAGTTTTTGATATAACTTTAAAGTGGTACACCGAAAATAAAAAGCCGCTCTTACGAGCGGCTATTTTAATAAAGATTTACTTCATTAATACTAACTTCTTGACCATTCTGAATTCATTTGCTTTCAATTCGTAGAAATATACACCGTTTGAAAGTTTGCCTGCCTCAAACGTTAATTCGTAAAGCCCGGCTTCTTTATTCTCATTTACAAGTGTTGCTACTTCATTGCCAATTACATCATATATCTTTAATGTAACAAATGACACTATTGGTATTGCGTAACTAATTCTCGTTGACGGATTAAATGGATTAGGGTAGTTATTTGATAAACTATATCCAGTTACTGTATTAGATATTTTTATTTCTATTTCATCAGAATATCTAAATTCGCCATTATAATCAATTTGTTTTAACCGGTATTTGATAACATAATTGTTGTTTTTATGCATTAATTTATCCACCAAATGGTACTGATGTATTTTTGTTGTAGTGCCGTTTCCTTTAACAAAGCCAATTTCAGACCAGCCGGCATCAATTCTCCTCTCAACAGCAAAACCTGAATTATTTGTTTCTGTAGAAGTTACCCATTCCAGATATACTTCGTTACCGCTTCTGACACTTGCTGAGAATGACGTCAATTCAACCGGAATTAAGCCGGCATTAAGTACTGCAACTGATGTTCCTAAAGTGCTGAATGTGTTATTTCCAAAACTATATGTCGGGATGATAGAATCAGATGGGATTTCAATATTTAGTTGTGACATCCAAATCTTATATTTGATT
>DAIRET010000313.1:0-1745 GCA_036795455.1 Ignavibacteriaceae bacterium | reverse complement strand
AGCTGCTGGAGTAAGTTCTACCCAAATTTCTCCGGCTGCTGTTTTTGCTTCAACTTTACCGTTCGCGCTTTTTAATATAATATCTCCACCGGAGGTTTTTAGCTCAATAGTCCCATTGTTAAAACTTTCTCCTTCAATATTTCCACCAGCAGTTTTTAATTCTGCTTTTCCCGAAATATTGTTGAAGAAAATATTTCCACCGGATGTTTTAGCAGTAACCGAGTTATTGACATTTCCCATTTTAATATTTCCACCGGCAGTTGATAGCATTGCGGAACCTGTAATATTACCGCATTTAATCTCTCCCCCGGATGTTGTTGCTTCAACGTTGCCGTTAACGTTCCCGACAGATATGTTTCCGCCGCTTGTTTTCATACTTATTTTTCCATCATTGTCCTGAATTGTAATGTTTCCCCCGGCAGTATTAATCTTTCCATTTCCCTTGAGGTTATTTTCTATCTTAATATTTCCACCGCTTGTTTTAAGATCAATATTAAACTCGTTTGGAATAGAAACGAGTAATGTAATGCTCTTATTCCGGTAAGAACTTTCTCTCTCATCGCTTCTAATTGAAACCGAATTTCCATCTTGTGAAATTTTAAGATTACTTAAGTCATCACCGTTAAGTTTAATGTTTACTTCGTTTTTATTCCACGTTGTAATAAAAATATTTCCCGAGTTGATTGATACATTAAGGTTACCCCCTTTAGAAACAGACAATGTTCTCTCTTTGTCGCCATACTCTGTTGCAAGTACGGACTGATACAACAGTACGGGAATGGCAATCCATAACAGTTTAATTATAGTGTTTTTCATTTTAGTACACCTCGCCAAGAATTGTTCTTGCTTTAATTTGGATATAATTGTTTTCGTCATTAGTCGATTTTGCTTTTAGAGTTTCAATCATTTCATTATCAAACGAATGACCCTGTTTATTCGCCTCGATTAACCCGTTAATAGCTTCGATACGCAGCCCGGAGTTCTCGTCATTCATCAACACGTGTAAGTATGTTTGTTTGATTGTCCCGTCAAAAGGAAAATCCTTCAATTTGAGTAATGCTTCTCTTCTAACCCCGGGATTCTCGTCATACTTTGCTGCTGTTTCCAAAGCTATTTTAATATCGTTATCAACTTTTCGAACTGCTTTGTCGCTAATTAAACTTATAGAATTCAACCGGACACCGGGATTCTTTTCATTTAGTATGGAGTATGTAATCAACTTTTGTATTCGCTCGTCATCCATTGAGCCGGATAGACGTACTTGTTTTACTGCATCAAATGTGAATTCAATTTCTCCGCTTTTTTCGGAATCTTTAACAATTCTCATATTGTTTATCTGAATACCGCTTTTAAGAAGTGCGAAATCATCAAGTTCAGTTGCATTCTCAAATGAAGCCTCTTGACCGAAAATAATGAATGCAAAATAACCTACCGCAATACCGGCGAAAAGAAAAGCTGCCGAGTTTAATACCGTTTTATATTGTAACCCAAAGAAATCCTTTACCGGTTCAAAAAAGTTTTGTAGCCTGTTCTGTTTTGACCGCTCTAAACGCAAAGCTGCACGAAGTTCAAGTCTTGCTTCTTTCAACAGTTCATCCGAAGGTTCGGTTGTTTTACCACAAATCAAAAGCTCCTTGAATTTCTTTTCCTCTTCATAAAATAAATCACATTCTTTACATATTGAAAGATGTTGTTTGAGCAGTTCCATGTCAGAAGGATTCAATTCGTCCATAACGCTCAGCTCA
>DAIRET010000117.1:0-8944 GCA_036795455.1 Ignavibacteriaceae bacterium | reverse complement strand
AGGGAATTCTTTTTTCGGTTTTGTTCCGGCTTGTCCTCCGTTATCATAAATTTTATAACCGCTTATATCCAATTGTGAAGTATTCGGGTTATAAATTTCAATCCAATCCGGGTTAGCTGCATCGCCTCTTGAATAAACTTCATTCATCTTCGGCTCCTGAACTGTTGGAGGAGGCGGAGGAGGAGTCGGGCTTGTCGGATTTGGTTCATCCCTGCTACAAGCAGCAAACATAATTGTTACTAAGAAAAGGAGTGAGAATAATTTTAATAGATTTTTCATATCGTGATTCCTTATTTTTATAATGATGCTTGAACTCTGAATTGAAGAAACGAATGATCGTCGTCGCCCAATAGATTACCTTTACGTGTTGCGAACTCGTCAAGATAAACCAATGAATAATTTGCCTGAATCTTGATATTTGTATTTGGATAATAGTTCAATCCAAACATCAACTGATTAGAACGACCACCTCTTACTCCTGCTTCAGGATGATTAAGGTCAAGTATGCTGTAACGCGCAGCTAACTCAACGGCTCCCCAGCTATGCTTCGGTGCTTCAATTGGACCAACTTCGCCTTCATCTATAAAATAGTATCTATTTTCACCAGTTAACATAAATGCTAATAAAGCATATCCACCTTTTAAATTAACTGTTGGTTTATCATACCATCTTTTAATTGTAGTACCCATATATTCGGTTTGGAAATATAATGGTCCATAGATGTACATGAATTCTGCACCATAACGGTTATAATGATTAACATCAGAAATGTCCCCGGTATGCAAGAACTTGGGATTAAATACATAAGATTCAGTACGGGCATTTATTTCGATTGTATTCGGTTTTAAATCAGCAATTGCATCAGGTACTTTGTATGAACCCGATACACCAATATGCCAGTTATGTCCGAATTTGTTTATTGGAGCGGCACTCAAACGGAGATTAGTAGAGAAACCTTCATCTCGCTGCCCTTTATCAATACGCGTTCCTGCTTCATGTCCCATAATTGCAGCAGTAACCTGTCCATATTCATTCCAATAACGGGCTGATGCTCCGATTCTTCTTCCCATCGGGAAAGCGCTTGAAGTGGCGGATCTTTCAAGAAATGTTAATAGTCTTGAACTATTCAATCTTTCCATACCGAAAGGTTCTTTGAAGTGCCCAACCTGCAATGAAAGATTAACTGTCGGAAATGTATATTTTATCCACATGTCCCTCAACTCAACTTGAGATTTTGTGGATACCTGTTCGGCAAAATCAACATCGACTTCAGCTTCCCAATTCTTAAAAAGAACGGATTTAATAGCAAAAGTTAATCGCCTGAAATGAGCGCCGTTGCTCATTGCGTTTTTATTTTCGAAGTAGATGGCTCCATCTACCTGTATTCTTGAATCGAACCACCAGCGAAAATCACCGTCTTCTGATTCAAAAACTAGTTTTCCGTTTCTCATTTCTGAAGAAAGCGGACTTCTTAGATCACCTCCGGGTATTTTGGAATCCTGTGCATTAACGCAGATAGCTGCAAAAATAAAGAATACCATTATTCCGAATAGAAACCTGGAAATAGTATTGTTTTTCATATATAACTCCTATTAATTAAATAATATTTTATTGGTTGAAAGTACTCTATTTTCTCACCCTGAATAATTCTTCTAAAAACTGTTTTTTATCATCTATGATTTTATCCGATAACTTATTTCCCGAATAACTCCACTCTTCTCTTCCACTGAAAACGGAATTCTCAAAATCAATTTTATGGCTGTAAGCAGTACCGTGCAGCAATTTTAAACCTTCAATTTGCTCTGGCGAATATTCATCCGTATTGAGTTCATTATTCACAAGTGTCGAATCAATTTTGAAACTATCTATCCTTGCATAATTGAATATTTTAAATAAATGCTCATTTTTATAACGATGCTTTTCCAATATTTGATTCTTGAATACTTTGTTGTTCGTGAACCTTATATCCTTCAAGTCAGCTAAACCTTTAGTATCTATTTCTTCCTTATCTAATCTATGCAAAACGGTTGCTGTAATTTGATAAGGGATTGGGTCAATCACTTTTTGCTCGAAGACATTCTGGACAAAAAACAGCAAAATAAATGACAACACTCCTGACGCTATTGGTGCTACAACCCACGCCATCGAAATTTTACCAAAGACCTTAAAATTTATAGAAAGCGGATCTTTTGCTAAACCTACACCAATTACAGCCCCAATAAATGCTTGTGAAGCCGCTAAAGGAACTAATGGAATAGAAGGTAAATTATTATTTAACAAAAAATCCTCTAATGATTGCGAAGTAAATAACCAAATAACAAGAGAAGCAGCCAGTACTACTGCCAGTCCTGTTATTGGCGAAATTTTATATAAATCATTCCCGACAGTTTTCATCACCCTTAAACCATAAGTAAATATACCTACAGCTATTGCAAGTCCTCCAATCAAAAACAACTGCTGTACACCGGTTACCGTATACATTTCTGAAATCATAAGATCTTTAAACGGAGTCGCAGAAACAAACATACCCATTACATTAGCAATATTGTTAGCACCAAATGAATAAGAAGCAATTGCTCCAACTATTATCAACCCAATTCGAGTATATGAATCCAGTTCGAGCATGTGAATCTTCCATTTGAGCAGAGTCCTTTTTATAACTTTAAAAATCAAAAAACCGAATACTGCGGAAATAACAGGACTGAAAATCCAACTCAATACAATTTTTGAGAGTGTAGCAAAGTCAATCGGAGAACCGGTAAATATATTCCAACCGATTATTGCACCTACAACAGCCTGGGAAGTAGAGACAGGCAAACTTGCTTTTGTCATCCATGTTACAGATAGAGCTACTGAAAGTGCAACTGTAAAGCTTCCTGCAATCGCATTAATACCGCCAAGGTTTGTTAATGTATTAGTTGTTCCGCCACCACTTATAAATGATCCGAGTACTACAAAAACACCGGCAATAATTGCAGCCGTTTTGAATCTAACCATTTTTGAAGTAACCGCTGTACCAAAGAGTACAACAGCATTGTTAGACCCAAGCGACCAACCAAGAAATAATGCACTGCTGATAAAAAACCATACAGAGATATCTATCATTATTCGAACCTCTTTATGCTTGCGATAGCCAATCTATCGCAAACATCCTCGGATAGTTCCGCTATCCGTTCAATATGAAAAGCGAAGTACCGGACGTGGATTTTTTTACTTAAACTTTTATCCGTTCTGAAAATTGTTCGTTTTATCTGTTCTGCAATTTTGTTTGTCTCTTTTTTATAGAACTGAACTTTGTTCACATAATCGCGTACTGCATCATAATTTTTAAAATATGAACGTATTCCGCTCACAGTATTTTCGAGACATGCAATTGCGCTTTCGGATAATTGGAGGTAATGGTTTTTAAGTTCGGGAATAACCTCCGGAATTTCAACAGAGAACTCAAGCAGCGTTTCAGTTGTAATATTTAAGACTTTATCACAACTTTCCATCAGCCCGAGTACATCGCCTCTGGATTCAGGGATTAATGTTCTTGTATAAAGTTTAATCTCGATATTTCTTCTTAAGTCATCTGCTCTATCTTCAATTTTTCTCAAATCCTTCAAATGGTTTTCAAATTCTTCCATTAAGTTTTCGAGATAACATTTGATACCGAGTTTAAATACCAGTCCCCCTTTTATAACCAGGTCGAGGTATTCGTCAATTTGCGATTCTAATTTTTTTGTTTTCTTTAAGAACATATTCTTAATTCCTTTTTGATATTTGTTTTCATTTCCATAACAGAAGTAATATAATAAAAATCAAAACAATCCAAATACTCCGTTAGGCGTAATACCGAGATATCTAAACCATGTTTCTCCTGCAAGTATTATTAAAAACCATGCTATAACCATCATAGTCAAACCGTATTTGAATGTATCACCCAAACTGTATTGATTGGTTTCATAAAGTAACGCAGCAGGTTTACTATTAAATGGAAAGACATAAACATGTTCGATCATAAAAGCTACAGGGAGTGCAAGACTGACTATATCAAACCCGAACCTGTTTGCAACTCCTATTGCTATCGGTATGAAAATCATTGCACGCATTGTTTTGGATTGAAATATAAGTGCGCTAAAAAGCATTACTCCGGTTAATAAAAGATAAAGTACCCAGAAATGAGATTCGTTCCCTATCCCGAAGTAATTGAAAAAAGCATTAACACTTATTGAAGGAAGGTCAGTTTCATCAAGTCCTGCACCGAGCGTGTATGCACCAGCGGAGAATAACATAAGATGCCATGGAATATCAACTTCGTTCCATTTAACTATTCCGAACTTCGGTAGCAAAGCTACTATTGCACCTACAAAAGCTACTGCAGTAGCACTAATCCCGTGTACAGAATCAGTTGCCCACATACCGAGAATAACTAAAAAGATAATCCCGGATTTTATTTCCTGTATATTCAAAGGACCGAGTTTATCGTACTCTTGTTTTAATCTTTCCATTCCTCCTTCAATTTGGGGAATACGTTCTTCCGGTTTTAACGGGAAGAAGATTTTCATTGCTACTATGTAACCGACAAACATCAAACAAAGCATGATAGGAAACATAGCCATCATCCAGTCAGAGAAGAAAATGTTTCCCCCTATTGCTCCTCCTATTAATGCGGCAGCTAAAAGGTTTGCTCCCGAACCGGTAACAAATGCACCGGCTCCCAGATTAATATTGAGCAGGTTTTGTAGTACAATACTTCTACCGAAGTTATTTTTATTCTCTTCTCCTCTTGCTCCATATATTGCAGCGATTACCATAAAAATCGGCAACAGGATTGCAGCTTTAGCAGTTGTTGCCGATATAAACGCAGATAGAACGAGATTAATTACAATAAAAGTGATAAATATTGAGCTTGCACTTTTCCCGAAGCGGATAATCAACCACAATGCAAACCTTTTTGCTAACCCGGTTGCAACAAGCATACTTGCAAGAACGAATGACATTATATTAAGCCACATAACCGGGTGTCCCAGTTGTGCATATGCAGTCTTTTCTGTTAATACACCTGTTAGCACCAATCCTATTATCACCATTAAGGAGGTTAAATAATTCGGGATTGCCTGTGTCATCCATAAAATTATCGAAGCAATAAAAATTGCCAGCATAAATTCATTGTTACGGATGAATATTGCTTCTCCTACTTTATCAAACGCCTTCTTTGCAGATTCCGAAACCAGCTCGGAAGGTGAAATTGTTTCGAGGAACGGCAGTTTGATTATATATGCAAATAAAACAAATGCAATTATTGCCAGGATAGGACCAAAAACTGCAAGCCATTTTTCTATTTTCGATTTTTCACGTTTCGGTAGTTTCTCGATACGGTAATTATGCATATCGAGGGGATCAGATTTTAATATATCGCTCATATAAATATTCGGGAAACTATACTTTTTATTTTACCATTTAGTAAAAGGATTTTTAATTAAGTTGGAGTTAAAATATCTCGGATCACCGGAAACTTCTTCCCCGATCCAGGACGGGATTTCAACTACCTGGTTTTCATCTTTCAGTTCAACTTCGGCAACAACAAGTCCTTCGTTTTCACCATGAAATTCATCTACTTCCCAGATCGCTCCTTTATATTCAATCTTTGCGCGGTACTTTTCTATTATCGGTTTTTCACAAAGTGAGTCAAGCATCAAGTTGGCATCATCAACCGGGATTTCATATTCGAATTCACTGCGTGATATTCCTTCAACTTTTCCTTTTATAGTTAAAAACCCTTTGTCGTCGATTGTTCTTACTCTTACGACCCGTTCTTTTACAGTAGAAAGATACCCCTGCCTGTAGTACGTTCCTTTTGCAAGCGATTTCCATTCTTCGGATTTAACTAAAAACTTACGTTCGATTTCTTTACCCATTTTTCTACCTCTCTATTTCATACCAATTAGATTTTTTAACCCGCGTAAATAATTGATGTTAGGGAATGCATCAAGTCCGAGTTCTTTTACTGTTTTAATAACCAGTTCCGGGTTTTCCATTTCTACGGCGGCTGTTTTTATCCAATTATCATCAACTTTTACTTCTGCAATTTCAACTATGCAATTGTTGATTGTAAAGCCTGTTCTTTTCTTATAAACGTTTACTGCTTTTAATAATTGGGATGGATGAATAACTTCGTTCAGGTATTGTTCAAATGTATATTCGCTTCTTTCAAGTTTCGGAAGCGATACTCTAAAGCATTTAAATACTTTTTCAATTTCATCGGCAGGAAGCGGAAATTTTCCTTTCATTATCGGCAACCAGAGTTCAAGTCTATCTTCGTTTACCTGTTGCAAAGTTTTAATATCCATTAAATCATCACGGACTTTTGTATTATCCATACTAACTTCGGAAAGAATATAAACTTCCGAACTTTCGCGGCTTTTCCCTTCGGGGTGTTTACGAATATTTACTTCAGCTTCTCCCAGATCATTTGTAAATGTTCTCCATTCCCAACGTGGAATTATTTCTGCCATACTTTATACCTTTCTATTAAATGAACAATTTTTACTCTGTTTTGCCAATAACTATGCCAGATAAGTATTCTATTAAAAGCAGTAAAAAACTTCTTAATAGTAGATTTTCAATAAATATTTGTATTATTGGAATGACGAAATTTAGTAACATGACGATTTTTCATCGTCATTTTTAAAGTGCAATCTCTTCAAATACTCTTTTTTTAGCGATATTGCATCAATTTGAAAGTGGAATGAATTTTTATAAATATTTGACGAATATTTGACATGTTTAACCAAATTGAAAAGATTATGCCGAAGAAGAAGTTTAGAATTCTTCTCTTAGTTATAGTAATTACTGCTTCTGCGTTCACGTACTTTTTTTACAATTACTCGCTCGATATTTCGGGTATGTATAAAATCGGAAAAGATGAACTATTAAGTAGTGCAAACATATACAACAAACCGGTTGTATACATAGGAGTTATTTCCCGGTACCCGCCGAATATTATTTATAGAGGGTACCAGCCTGTGCTTGATTACCTGTCCCAAAAGACGAATTATCGATTTGAGCTGAAACTCAGCAGCGATTACAACGAAGCCGTACAAATGTTGATTAAGAAAGAAACTGCTGCTGCCTTTTTAGGCTCATATGTTTATGTTAATGCACATAAACAGTACGGGGTAATCCCTATCTTAAAACCGTTGAACGAGGATTTCGAGCCTTATTCCCGCTCTGTTTTAATAACGAATAAATCATCAAAATTGTTTAGTGTAAAAGACCTTAAAGGAAAAAGACTCGCACTCCCTTCAAAAGAATCGTTTTCAGGGAATTGGTTGATTAAATATGAATTCGCTAAATACAATCTGCGTGTGCCCGACATTGCGGACATCCAGCATTTCCCTCATCACCAAAGCGTTATATACCAGGTATCCAAAGGTTATTTTGATGCTGGAGTTACAAGAGAATTCCTTGTAAAAAATATGCAGAACAATGACGGAATAAGAATAATCCTTTATTCGGATAAAATCCCTACTTCCCCAATTGTTGTTGCACAAGACCATGACAAAGAGATAGTTGAAGCAATTAAAAATACTCTGCTTGAAATAAACCCGTCGAACCCGGATAGAGTGGAAATTACAAAGAATTGGGATAATGAATTCATTTACGGTTTTGAACAAGCATCCGATTCCGATTATGAATTTATTAGAATGATAAGCGAGTGAAAGTGAGCCTGATATGTTCAAACTAAAATCGAGCTTAAAAACGCAGATTATTTTTTCCACCGGTATTGTAATAGTAACCCTGATGCTTCTAATATCTATAGTGATGCTTTTACAATGGCGGAACATTATTATTAAGAAGCAAACGGAGAATGTTTTTGCAGTAAGTAAAACGTTTTCGGTTACTATTGTTGACGCTTTAATATTTGAGGAGAAGAGCGTCTATCAAAAAGAGAACATACTTGAAACATATATAGATAATTTTATTAACCGGCTCGGCAACGTAAAATACGTGGCTATTTTCGATAGGAATGCGGCTCCCCTTGCTTCCCGTGTGTTCGATGGAGAAAAGATTGTATCTGCAATTAATATACAATTCGATGATATTGCTGCGTCAAACGAGCACATTGAAATCTTCAAAGATGATTCGCTGGGATGGATCATCCAGTGCGATTTGCCGATGCTCTTTTCTGATAGAAATTGGGGTTATGTGAAAATCGGCTTTGACGCTCAACCGATAAGAGATGAGATAGGAAATCTTTTCTTTATGCTCCTGATTGCGACCGTTATACTTACTTCGATTGTTTTAATAATCCTGTATTTGTCGATAAATCACCTCACTTCTTCACTTGAAAAACTTGTTCTTGAAATTGATAAAATCGACTTTGTATCCGATGCTGAAATATCACTGCCGGTAAAGAATGATGAAATAGGTTTTCTTTATCATCATTTCGGATTATTAAAAAAGAGACTTGAAAATTCAAGATCGGAATTGAAAAATGCACAGCGGCAGATTTATCAAGCTGAAAAACTTGCTTCAATTGGCAGGTTGGCTTCGGGTGTTGCCCACCAGGTAAACAATCCTTTGAATGGTATTAAATCGTGCTTATATGCGATTAGAAAAGATGCAAATAACATATCTCAAACTAAAGAGTATATCGAGTTGATTAGTGAAGGAATCGATAACATCGAAACTGTTGTTAAAAAACTGCTTGGTTTTGCACGTCAACCTTCACAATCCGAAATGGTAATCGACGTCAACGATTCAATTATGAAAGTCGTCGGATTTTTCGACTACAGGCTTAAGGAAAATAAAATAAAACTCGAATTAAGCCTTGAGAAGAATACTCCCCCAATAAAGATTGACTACCAGCTATTCCAGGAAGTAATAATGAACCTACTCTTGAATAGCTTCGATGCTATTAAAGAAGAAGGGGATATAAAAATTTCTACTACAAATT
>DAIRET010000116.1:0-9045 GCA_036795455.1 Ignavibacteriaceae bacterium | reverse complement strand
CAGAATATTAAACGGTTTGACATTCGAAAAATATTTCAACGATTTTGAAAAATACGCCGAGTCCCTTCCTGTTGATTCCGGCGACTATGATAAAACAAAACTCAACCTTCAAAGAATGAGAAGAATACTTAAAACCTATACCCCATCGGATGAGATTAAAAGTATTGCTTCATCTTTAAAAGAAGATCAAATCTGGATGCTGATTACTGAAAACTGGTGCGGAGATTCTGCACAAACGGTACCTTTCATCCATTTAATCTCGGAATTATCTCCAAGAATATTTTTACGAATTCTGGAACGGGATAAAAATCTTGACATAATGGACCTTTATCTCACCAACGGCGGAAGAAGTATTCCTAAACTTGTAGCTTTTAATAATAATATGGAAGAGCTTTTCCAATGGGGAGCTAGACCCAAAGCTGCGCAGGATTTATTTGCAAGGCTTAAATCCGAAGGTATAGAAAAAGAAAAAATAATTGAGCAAATTCATTTGTGGTACGGACGCAACCGCGGTAAAGATATTGAGTCTGAATTTATAAAATTACTCCTTTAAAAAGAAGTAGCACAGAAGTAAAATCTGTGCTACTGGAGTTTTGTGGATGATGATTATTGCGTCATTGCAATTATCTTGTTCTTGTTCTTGTCTCCCTGTTTGAATTGTCATCTCTTTGTTGAGTACTTGAGTTTCCTCTGCGTGTTTCTGTTCTTGTCGTAGTTCTGTTTTCAGTTTGAGTACGTCCGGTAACTGTTGTAGAACTACCTGTTCCCCTATTAGTTGTCGACTGATTTCTCTCCCTATTCACATTTGTATTAGATGGAGTAGAAGTACGATTGTTAATATTCGTTTCCGTCTCTCTTTGAACTCCCGTGCTAATATTACTGCGTGTTTCGGTTCTTTGAGTTTCAACACTCCTATTCTGTTCCCTTGTTTGAGTTTCTGCAGCTCTGTTTATTGTTGATGAAGTTGCCTCTCTTCCGGTTGCCGAAGATTGAACTTCGCTTCTCTGTTGAACTTGAGTATTTCTACCTGAATTCTCATTATTACGTGTTTCTGTCCTAACTGATTCCGATGTCCTTGTCCGCCCGGTATTAGAGGTTTCATTAAGTCTCGTTTGATTAACTGTGCTTCTAACTGACTCACGGTTGGTTGTACTTTCACGACTAACTGTATTTTCCCTGTTTACAGTGCTTTCACGTCTTCCCATTTCAACTTTCGATACGTCAAGCGAGCTTGCTCTTTCTCTCTTCTCGAAAACAAGGTTTTCATTTCTTACGCTGGATTCTCTCGGAGTAGTAACTTCGATTCTTCCATTTGAGCGAACTACAGGGTCTCTCGAATTATCTTCGCGTTGCTTGAATACAATATTGTTTTCCTTTACTCTCGTGTTTCCACGTCTTTCTACTAAAGCAGGATCAACTCCTCGATTATATACACCGTTATTTCTATATTCATAGTTTGAGCGGTATTTTGTGTCCGAGTGAATTCTGTATTTCACAGTTTCCCCTATAAAATAGTTATTTACATTAGAGTTGCAGAAATGTGCATACTTTACATAGTTCCAATACGAATATTTTACATAATAGCTCTTTGTAAAATGAATTCCAGTTGCAATTGAAAAAGCTGCATAAGGATGAAGTGGAGCCCAGCCGATATAAACATCGTTATATCTCCATTCTACCCAAGAAGGTGCCCACTCGTAATCAGGCAGCCAGAGCCATCCGTAATAATCGTCAAAGTACCATCTGCCGTAGTGATAAACTACATGTCCGTAAGGTTCATAAGAATCCCAATACCATCCGTAATTTGTCCAGACCCATGTTCCTGCTGAATAAGGTGCCCACTTAGAAAAAGAATTTGCAGGCCGCCACACTACTACACCTGGATCTATTTCAATCCATCTACCGTAGGGTGAAAGTTCCGAGTAGAAATATCCGATTGATACTACCCGTTTGTAACTATAGGTTTCTTCGGTTAATAAGAAGGCGAAGGTTACTAATAATGCGATAAATAAATATTTCGTTTTCATGACGACCTCACTTGTTTTTTATTTTCGTTTGTTGATTCATTCTGTTTATAGAGTTTCAATCACTATGCCAGAATAAAGAAGCGGTTTTTATTGATTTAATGGAGATTTATTTGGGGTATGTACTGAAATGTAAACATTTCATTCAAGAATTGTACACAAGAAGGATTAAATTTGTTTGAGTCCTAATTTAGCTATGCTCTTATAAGCGTATTATCTATCAGCCGTGTTTTACCTATTCTACAAGCAATAAGGATGTAGAATCGATTCCCTTTTTCTATTCGGGGTATTTCATTAAAGCTTACAGCATCAACAATTTTTATGTAGTCAAGTTTTGAAGTTGTAACAGAATCAATTACTCTTTTCATACTTTCAATTATAAAGACTGTATTTGTCTCACCCGTTTTAATTAATTCTTCAGCAATATTTAGCGAACTTTTCAAGACGAGGGCATCTTTTCTTTCTTGCGGATTCAGATAGCTGTTTCTTGAACTCATTGCCAATCCGTCATGCTCTCTTACAGTAGGACAAATAATTACTTTAATGTTGAATTTTAAGTCGGACACCATTTTTTCAATTAATGCTGCCTGCTGTGCATCTTTACGTCCGAAGAAAGCATAATCCGGGTTAACTGCATTAAACAAAATAGTAACAACTGTAGCTACTCCCTTAAAATGAGTCGGACGAAATTCTCCTTCATGTTTTAGTGAAATTTTATCGAGATTTACATAAGTCTCAAAACCATCGGGATAAATTTCATCTACGGCAGGATAAAAGATTGCATCTACCCCGTTTTCGGAAAGCATCTTTTCATCCCTTTTGAAATCGCGTGGATATTTGGATAAATCTTCATTAGGAGAAAACTGTGTAGGATTAACAAAAATAGAAACAACGGTGATGTCGCACATTTCTTTACTTGCTTTTACTAACGAGATATGTCCTTCATGAAGGTACCCCATAGTAGGTACGAACCCGATTTTTTTTCCTTGCTGTTTTTGCAGATTAGCGAAATTGTTTATTTCTTTAACTGAATTGAATACTTGAAGCATAAATCAGTCTAATAAATCGATAATTTTTGAAAGAGTGGCTTTCAATTCTTTACGGGGAACTACTTTATCAAGGAAACCATGCTCAAGAACAAATTCAGAAGTTTGAAAACCTTCCGGAAGATCTTTTCCAATTGTTTGTTTAATTACACGTGGACCGGCAAATCCTATCAATGCTTTCGGTTCAGCAATGTTAATATCACCAAGCATTGCATAGCTCGCAGTTGTTCCACCCGTAGTCGGGTCGGTTAAAATCGAGATGAAAGGGACTTTAGCATCGGCAAGCCGTGCAAGTCTTGAACTTGTTTTCACCATTTGCATTAATGACAAAGCTGCTTCCATCATTCTTGCGCCTCCGCTTTGGGAGATAAGAATGAGCGGAATTCTATTTTTATATGCTTTATCTGTAACGCGGGCAATTTTTTCACCGACAACCGAGCCCATACTTCCGCCAATAAACTTGAAATCCATACACCCGAAAGCAACGTCTTTCCCGTTAATTTTTCCAGTTCCGGTTTTTACTGCATCATTCAGGTTTGATTTTTTAATGCTTTCTTCAATTCTACTTGAATACTTTTTTGTATCTGTAAATTGAAGCGGGTCGGCGGACTTCATTTTTTTATTAGTTTCTTTGAACGAACCTTCATCAAGAATAATACGGATGTATTCTTCGCTTCCTATCCTAAAATGATGTGAACACTTTATGCACGTCCATAAATTAGCTTCAAGCTGTCTTTTATGAATTATTTCATCGCAAGAAGGGCATTTCTCCCATAAGCCATCAGGTAAGTCAATTTTCTCTGTATCGGAGGCTATATTCTGTTTTGCTCTTCTGAACCATGCCATCTCTATTTACCTATTTTTTTTTTCAATGTCAGCATAAATTGTTAAAACGAAAACCGGGTTATCCGGGTCGTTGGAAAATATCGTTATACTTTTGCTATTTCTACCGCTTCTACCGGATGTATCGAATTCAACTTTCAAATTTGCTTCTTCACCAGGTTTTAAATTCTTTTTTGATACAAACGGAACTGTACAACCGCAGGAACTTCTTACGTCTTTTATTATCAATTCACTTTTACCTGTATTCTTATAGTTAAAAGTGTGCTGTAACAAATCCCCGTCTTTCACTTTACCGAAATCGAATTGGTTCTTTTCAAATTTTAGCCTGGGAAGGTTTTCATCTTTTTGTTCCTGTAAAACATTACCGACAACTTCCAACAGAAGCTGCGGTTTTTCTTTATCGTTACTCATTATTGTAACGTGTTTCTGTTGTTTTCCGACTCTTCCTGTTGAATTAAATTCGACTGCGGCAGTTGTCGATTCACCCGGTTTAAGTTCCTTTTTTTCAGGCTCTACAACAGTACAGCCACACGAAGAGATAACTCTTTCAATTTTTAATAAATCGCCACCGTTATTTGTAATTACAAATTGCGATTTAACTATTTTTCCCTGGGGTATGTCACCGAAATCAATTTTGGTACTCGGGACGTATATTTTTGGTCCATAAATTTGTGCAAATACAGAAACAGAAAAAACTGCAATAAATAATAATGCTTTTCTTACCATCTTTATCTCCTTATTGGAATAAATTCTTTATAATATAATGGCTCCAAAGTGTCAAAGTCATAAGTTGATTTATCATTCCCGAATAATTTGCTCCATTTTGCAATGTAAAGCGGAGCGGGAACCGATAACCGGCTATAAATATTTTTGAAGTCGGTTGAGTTTGAGATTGTATTTTTTTTGTTGTTACAGATTGATAACAATTCTTCTTTCTTAATGATTCTCAAATCCTCTGCAAAAATAAAACTATTTTCATTAATTGAAAATTCCGCAAAATAGAATTCATCATTGTTTACCTTGTTTGCAATTACAAAATTTTCTCCGTTAGGATAGAAAGAAGCAGTTTGAAAAGCTATTGCCTGAAAGGTCGGCACAATTACGATTGGTAACTCTGCACCCAGGGCAATTCCTTTTGCTGCTGACAAACCGATTCTTAAACCTGTAAACGAACCGGGACCACCGGAAACGGCAATCCATTGCAGTTCATCAAGCGCAGTATCGGACATTTTTAATGCGGAATCAATTGCCTGGAACAGCTTTTTTGAATGGTTTAATTTATTGTTGATATGTATATCGAAATGCTTATCGTCATTATAATAAACCGAAACACCGCATATGTTCCCGGAAGTTTCTATAGCGAGAACAGGTTTTAACTCATTCATATTTTTTTATCGTAATTTCTCTACTTAAATCTTCGTTAATATTAAACTCTATTTCGTAGTATTTCTTTGGTAGAATCGAAGGGAACAAATCTGCCCATTCAATAAAAGTGATGGCATCGGGGTCGCTGATATAATCGTAGAAACCAATCTCATAAAGTTCACCAATTGAATTAATCCTATAAAAATCGAAATGATTAATTTTTATTGAGTTATTGTAAACATTAACTAAAGCAAATGAAGGACTTGTAGCATTAGTAATCCCCTTCTTTTCACAAAACTTTTTAACCAAAAATGTTTTACCCGCACCCAAATTTCCGCACAGGGCAACTACACTACCGGGTTGAAAAGTATCGGCTAAACTATGGGCAACTTTTTCAGTCTCTTCTTCTAAAATGACTTTGTAAGTTGAAAGAATCGTCATTTATTTCGGTTCCATAGTTATCAACGGAACAATTACTTCCTCCATGGAAATACCGCCATGTTGGAATGTATCTTTATAGTAGCTTAAATAGCGGTGATAATCAGTCGGGTAAACAAAATAATAATCTTCTTTCGCTATGATGTAGCTTACAGTAACTCCCCTTCTCGGCAATTTGTATTCAAGTGGGTCTTTAATAAATACAGCGTGTTTTTCATCTACTTTAAGATTACGTCCATATTTGAATCTAAGGTTTGTTGAAGTTTCTTTATCGCCAAGTACTTTAGCACCCCGAAGTGAGCGTACCGAGCCGTGATCGGTTGTAAGAATGATTTTTGCATTCCTCATTGTAGAAATAGATTTCAGCGTTGACAGCAGCGAAGAATGAGTAAACCAGCTATCCGTTAAAGAGCGGAAAGCGGCTTCTCCAGGGGCAATTTCCTTTAATAGTTCGCTATCGCTTCTTCCATGAGCAATCATATCAAGGAAATTAACAACAACAGCAGTAAGATGACTATTCTGGTAAGAGAGGATGTTGTGCTCGAATCCCCTTCCGACTTCAGGGTCAATTATCTTTATATATTTCAACTCATTTTTAAGTTTTATTCTTTTCCGGTTTAGTAACTGTTGGAGCAAGTCTTTTTCATGCTTGTTCATACTTCTTTCATCTTCATCTTTTCCAGCCCAAAGATCAGGGTAATATTTTTCTATCTCAAACGGGAACAAGCCTGCGAATAAAGAGTTCCTCGCGTACGATGTAGCTGTTGGAAGTATTGTGTAATAATGCTCTCTATTTATTCTGAAATAATCTCTTAAATGCTTTTCCATTATCAACCACTGATCAAGTCTTAAGCAATCAATAACAAAAAAGAAGACAGGACCATCGGAGTTTTGTACCTCCTGTAAAACATATTTCTCCGCTATTTCGGTTGTAAGGTATGGTCTATCACCGTTGGGTTCGGAGTTTATCCACTTCTTATAATTTTTTTCAATAAATTTGGAAAATTCTTTGTTGCATTCTCTTCTTTGTTCATCAAGAGTTTGTTTTAACCCTGTATCACTTAAAGAAGACAATTCAATATCCCAGTTAATTAATTTATTATAAATGTCGATCCAGTCCGAATAGTCGAGATCATTTTGTAAAAGAAAAGATATTTGATTAAAATCCTGAAGGTAGTCTTTTGCGGCAAATTGGTTTGAAATTTTTTTACCTTCGAGTATTTTTTTACAAACAAGGAATAACTGGCTCGGGTTAACAGGTTTTGTAAGGTAATCTGTTATCTTCCCGCCAATAGCTTCTTCCATTAAAGTTTCTTCTTCACTTTTAGTAACCATTACAACAGGTAAGTTGGGGTTTATTTCTTTAATTCTGGCAAGTACTTCCAACCCGCCCATACCCGGCATCATTTCATCTAAAAACACTAAATCTATATCTAGTTCTTTGATTGTTTGAAGTGCATCTTCCCCATTTGTAACAGTCTTTATATCGAATCCTTTTTCAGAAAGAAAAATTATGTGCGACCTTAATAATTCAATTTCATCATCCACCCAAAGAATTTTTTTACGATTCATCAATATTCCTATAACTATGCTAAAACAAATACTTTATATTTCCATAAAACTATGCTGCAAAAATAGTTAGAATGCCGGAAACTTTAAGTAGAATTATTTGTCTCTATCTTTGTTTTAAATGAAATTTGTTATATTAGACCCTGAAATTTTGAAATACTGACATGAGCGAAAAATTAGAAATCCTACTTGTAGAAAATGATGATATCAACAAAAGTGTGATAAAGGCATACTTAAAACATAATTACAATGTTGAAATTGTCGAAAATGGTCCCGATGCTATTGAGGCTGTAAAAAATAAACAATTTGACTTAATACTAATGGATATTAACCTTGGAAGAGGAATGAGCGGGATAGATGTAACTCGAAAAATCAGGACTTTTCCCGGTTATGAAACAACTCCTATAATTGCAGTAACTGCATTTGCCCTTGAAGGTGATAGAGAAGAATTTTTAGATGCCGGATGCTCTAATTATTTAAGTAAACCGTTTTTAAAATCTCAACTTCTTGATATAATCCAGCAATCAATAAATACATAAACTTACTAATAACAAAAAACCCGGCTCAATAGTTGAACCGGGTTATTAACGATTTAATAATTAAACCTAGTGTTCATATTTTTTCGATCTATTGAAATACTCTGTATGTAGTAATTCATGACTCTTATGACTTCCCGGTTCAACTAAAAATTCTTTGTATAGAGTTTGAACGCTTTCGTTTTCGTATGATCTTCTCTTTGTCATACTCTTATCTATATCGTATAACGCTTTCATTCTCTTAACAATTTTTTCAGGTTTTTGATGAATCGGCTGACCGCCACCATTGATACAACCTCCAGGACAAGCCATAACTTCAATAAAATGGTATTTCGATTTTCCAGCTCTAATTTCATCAAGAACAGGATCAACATTACCGATACCGTTTACAACAGCTATGTTTAATGTGAGATCGTTTATTTGAACGGATGCTTCTTTCAATCCATCAAAACCTCTTACAGGTTCAAATTCAAGAATATCCAGATGCTTACCTGTTAATTTATAGTATGCCATACGCAAAGCAGCTTCCATAACACCGCCGCTTGTACCGAAAATTGCAGCAGCACCGGTTGATTCACCTAATGCGCTGTCAAATTCTTCATCATCAAGATCATCAAAATCGATTCCGGCTAAATTAAAGAACCTTACTAATTCGCGTGTTGTTAGCACCGAATCAACATCCGGGATTAACTGTTCGTGTTCACTAAGTTCCGGTCTTTCCGACTCATACTTTTTAACAGTACACGGCATTATAGATGTAACAAAAAGTTCTTCAGGGTTAATTCCCATTTTTTTAGCGTAATAAGATTTTGCAACTGCTCCTAACATTTCGTGAGGCGATTTACATGAAGAAACATGATCAATCAAATCACCGTAGTTCTGTTCGATGTATTTAACCCAACCGGGACAACAGCTTGTAAACATTGGAAGCGTTTTCTTCTCCTGAATTCTTTTTACTAATTCATTTGCTTCTTCCCATATAGTCAAATCGGCTGCAAAGTTTGTATCGAATACTTTTTTGAATCCGAGCCTTCTTAAACCCGTTACCAATTTACCTGTAACATCAACACCCAGCGGCATATTGTATTCTTCGCCTAAAGTAGCACGAACTGCCGGCGCTATTTGAGCAACGACATATTTTTTCTTGTTTTCAAGAGCCGAAGCAACTTCTTTCATATGGCTCTTCTCTCTGAGTGCTGCGGTAGGACAGACAAGGATACATTG
>DAIRET010000312.1:0-1779 GCA_036795455.1 Ignavibacteriaceae bacterium | reverse complement strand
TTTTTGAGCCGGGAATGGCGGTTTCGGCTGCGGCATTCCACGCTTTCCTTCAATAGATGCTATTAATGCAGTTTCTTCACCGCAAACAAATGCACCTGCCCCCTCCATTACATGAATTGTAAAATTGAAATTCGTGTCGAAAATATTCTTCCCGAGTAAACCAATTTCTTCGGCTTTTTTTACAGCGTGTTTAATTCTTTCTACTGCAAGCGGGTATTCAAGTCTTACGTAAACATAACCTTCATCCGCCCCGATTGCCTTTGCGGCTATCATCATACCTTCGATAACCGAGTGCGGATTGCCTTCCATTACGCTTCTATCCATAAAAGCGCCCGGGTCTCCTTCGTCTCCGTTACAGATAATGTATTTCTTTTTTCCCGGTTGAATTCTTGTTAAAGCCCATTTTTTACCGGTAGGAAATCCGCCGCCGCCTCTTCCGCGTAAACCGGCTTCAATAATCTCGTTACAAATATCTTCATCCTTCATCATACTAATTGCTTTTTGAGCAGCAAAGTAACCACCGTGCGAAATGTATTCCCTAATATCTTCAGGATCGATATGTCCGCATTCTTTTAATACAGTTCTGCTTTGACGACGGTAAAATTCAATATCTCCCTGTCCTTTACAATGCCTTCCTGTTTTCGGATCGGAATAGAGTAGTCTATCTATTACAAGATTATTCTTTAATGTCTGTTCAATAATTTCAGGCACATCATCAGGTGTAACCTTAACATATAATATCCCTTGCGGATCAATAGTAACAAGCGGTCCCATCTGGCAGAAACCCTGGCAGCCGCTTCCTGAAAGGTGTGTATTTTTGTCGTCATGGCTTTCAAAATCAGCTTTTACCGAAACAGGAATTCCCGCTTCTGCAATTTTTTCTTCAAGCGCCTTAATAACTTTTAACGCACCGTTTGCAACACACCCGGTTCCTGCACAAACAGTAATCCTTCTTCCAACAGTGGCTGATTTTTTTTGATAATTACTTTTAATTGCTGATAGATCAATGTGTCCCATTTTGTTCCTCCAATGCAATAATTTCTTTCACGATAGCTTCCATCTTCTCCGGTGTCATTAATGGATGTACTTCTTCATTTACAACTACAACCGGCGCCAACCCGCAGGCTCCAAGACATGAGACCGTTTCAACTGTAAACCTCATATCCTGCGAAGTGTTATTTTCGTAAGTCAGGTTAAGCTGCTTAAATAATGCTTCAACAATCGGTATCGAATTTTTTACGTGGCATGCCGTACCATCACATACTTTAATAACGAACTTCCCTTTAGGTTTCAATGCGAAGTGTGCGTAAAAAGTAGCAACACCGAAAACATGTGCCGGGGGCAGGTCTAATGTAACCGATAAAAAACTTAATACTTCTTCAGGTAAAAAGCGGTATTCTTCCTGTACTGCTTGCAAAATTGGTATAAGTTTATCTGGGTTATAATCGAATTTCTCTAAAATCGAACATACTTTTTCAAAGTTTCGTAGGTTTGTCTGTTTTTCTATTACTTGTGTCATCTGGAATAGACTCCAATTTAATTTCTTTTAATATTTTCTTTCAGTTTGTGCGAGAGTACTGCAAGACTCTGACTGAAAGGAGTGTTTTCAACAATTGTATTTTCGGGAACCTGCAGTTCAACAGGTGCAAAGTTCCATATTGCAGTAATTCCGCCTTGAACCATAAGGTCGGCGACGTATTGTGCATTTTCGGCAGGGACTGTTATTACCCCGATATGAATATGCATTCTTGAGCAAAGGTCAAGCATTTTTTCAAGAGG
>DAIRET010000115.1:0-9142 GCA_036795455.1 Ignavibacteriaceae bacterium | reverse complement strand
CAATGATCTTCGTTTTATACCAACAACCGGAGTCTATTTAGATGCCGATAATGTTTTATCTACAGGTGTGTGGACACATATTGCTGTGGTTTATAATCCTTCCACATCACTTGCCAAAATGTATATCAATGGTTCGGAAGTTACTCTTGTAAATAGTGGACCAAATCCAATAAGTACTGCAATTGCCAATACAGCAACTTCGTTTTACATAGGCAGTCGTAGCGATGCTTCTTATCATTTCAAAGGTTCACTTGACGAATTACGTGTCTGGAATCTTGTCCGTTCGCAAGCGGATATACAAGCTGACATGGACAATTCAATAAGTGCCTCATCTTCAGGGCTTATCAATTATTACAACTTTAATGAAGGAACAGCCGGCGGTTCTAATACAACTGGTAGTTCCATTCTTCCCGATCTAACTTCTAATGGTAACAATGGTACTATTACCAATTTTGCACTAACCGGGTCAACATCCAACTGGGTAGAAAGTTACGCTCTTGTTGTACCGGTAGCATCAACAGCAAGCAGTGTATCTGCAGGAAGTTTTACTGCAAATTGGATAGCGCCGGTAACCGGCACTGTTAATAATTATCTACTTGAAGTAGCAAGTGATGCAAGTTTTTCAACATTACTTTCAGGCTACGACCCCAAAACAATTGAATCATCATCAACAACATCCCCGGTAACCGGGTTGTCTGCAAATACAAATTATTATTATCGGGTGTGTGCAGACAAAACAACTGTTACCGGGACTGGAGCTAATTCAAATTCTGTAACAGTTACAACGAGTGCGGCAACAATAACATTTACTGACGGAAGCGGATTTACACAGAGTATTATACCAGGCAGTACCGATCTACCATTAGGCAGATTTCAATTAACAAGCGATGCAAGCGGCGCCACGTTAACCGCAGTTTCTATAAAATTAAACGGAACACGAACCGGACTTAGTAATTTAAAATTATGGTCGTCAACTGATGATTCATTCGGAGGTGATACGAAGATCGGTTCTACTGTTGCCGAAGACCCTGGTGACGGCGCTTCCGTTTCCTTCAGTAGTTTATCAGCTGCAGTAAATACAAGCGGTGTATATTACTTCATAACAGCCAATGTTGCTGCCGATGCTTCGGGAACGGTTCAAGCTGTAATATCTGAAAACAGCAGTCTTACAATTAGTGATGGGACATTATCCGGTTCGATTTCAGATGCACTTTTATCCGGTAACACTGCACCTTTACCTGTTGAACTTATTTCTTTTACTGCTTCGGTTTCAAGGGCTGTAGTTTCACTAAATTGGAAAACGGAAACCGAGATTGATAATTATGGCTTCGAAATAGAGAGAAGAATTAAAAATAACGGTAATGAAGTGTATTGTAATTGGGAAAAGGTCGGATTTGTGGAAGGGTACGGAAACTCTAATTCACCGAAGGATTATTCTTTCATTGATAGAAATATTCAAATCGGGTTTATACAATACAGATTAAAACAAATAGATTTAACTGGTAATTATGAGTATAGTGAAATTGCAGATGTCAAAGTTGAGGTTCCAACTGAATATTCGTTGGAGCAAAACTATCCCAATCCTTTTAATCCAACAACAGTGATTGAGTTTTCTATCCCGGTTGATGATAATGTTGAGATAAAAGTATTTAATGTTCTCGGAATGGAAATAGCGACCTTGTTAAATGAATATAAAAAAGCAGGAACCTATAATCTAAATTTTTATTCAAAAGGACTTCCCGGCGGAGTATACTTCTATCAGCTTGTAAGCGGAAACTATTCCGAAATTAAAAAGATGGTTTTATTGAGATAGCGGTGGCTATAATAATTGTCGATGAAATAAAAAGACTTACTTAAGTTCGTATTCAAGCTGCATGTGTAATACTCCTTGGACTAAGTGAAATCGTTAATAAAAAAGTATAACGGTTAGCAGTTCAATTATGAATTAAAAAGCCCGTTTAATACGGGCTTTTATTTTTTAAAATCAGTTAAATACTCTTCTCACCCGAGTACATTCCATCAATTAAATTCTTATACCTGTTTTCTATAACTTCTCTTCTGACTTTTAGCGTAGGGGTAATCTCTCCGCCATCAAGACTTAAAGGTTTATCAAGTAATGCAAACTTTCTAACTCTTTCGTAGTTAGCAAGATTCTTCTGGAACTTCCCGAGCTCATTCTCCATCAAATCATAAACCTCTTTTATTTGAACAAGGTCGTCGTTAGAGGAATATTTAATACCGCGTGAATCGGCATATTCTTTTAACGCTTCGAAATCCGGTACAATTAAAGCACTAAGGAACATTCTTCTATCACCTATAAGTATGAACTGTTCGATATACTTACTTGCAAGGAACAGGTTTTCGATAGGTGTAGGAGCAATATATTTCCCTGTTGACGTTTTAAATAAGTGTTTTTTTCTGTCTGTAATTATAAGGAAACCTTCGGCATCGAATACACCAATGTCGCCTGTATGAAGCCATCCGTCTTTAATTGTGTTTTCTGTTTCCTTTTTGTTTTTATAGTAGCCTTGCATAATATTTGGACCACGGGCAAGTATTTCTCCATCGTGTGCTATTTTTACTTCAACACTGGCGAAAGGTTTACCAACGGTTCCGAATTTATAATTATCAATTCTATTTGCTGATATAACCGGAGAAGATTCTGTTAATCCGTATCCTTCGGCAATTGTTATTCCAACTGATTCAAAAAATTCACCAAGCTCACGTGCAAGTGCAGCACCGCCCGAAATGAAGAAGCGTAGTTTCCCACCGGTTCTATCCCGGAGTTTCTTAAAAACAAGTTTATCTGCAAGTTTATGTTTTACACTTAAACCGATAGGAATATTTTTTGCTTTTTTTGCAGCGGCATACTGCCTGCCGATTTCAACTGCCCAATAAAAAATCTTCTGTTTTTTCTCAGGTGATGCTTCAATATTTTTTATTATTCTTGAATAAATTCTTTCAAATAAACGGGGTACGCTTGTTACAATAGTCGGTTTTATTTCAGTTAAATCCTGAGCAACTGTTTCGATGCTTTGAGCATAGCAAATCATACCACCCGAAGCTAAAGCCGTATAATAACCAGCCATACGCTCGAATATATGACAAAGCGGAAGGAACGAAAGGAATATATCCGTAGGTCGCATGTCAAATGCTTTAAGTGCATCATGTACATTTGAAACAATATTCTTGTGGGTAAGCACCACACCTTTAGGCTCGCCCGTAGTACCGGAAGTATAAATGATAGTACATAAATCATCTTCACGGCACAACCGCATGTTTTCTTTAAAATAATATTGATTATCTTTTTTGAAATGCTGCCCCCGTTCCTTAATATCATTGAAAGAGTAAAGATTTTTTTCTCCGGGAATCAGATCTTTTTCGTTTAGTAAAATTATCCATTTCAGATTACGGCAGTTGTTACGAATCTTTAAAAACTTGTTTAGTTGAAATTTATTGGAGACAATAATCCCCACCGATTCGGAATTGTTTATAATGAATTCTATTGAAGAAGCTGTAAGAGAAGGATACAATGGAACATCAATCGCACCCAATCCCAAAATACCCATATCGCTATAAACCCACTCAGGCCTGTTCTCAGAAATAATTGCAACTTTATCATCTCTTTTAACGCCAAGGGAAGCTAAACCGAGAGCAAAAAGTTCAGTCTCTTCTTTTAATTGCGAATAAGAAATATCCTGCCACTGGTTATTAACTTTATGCTTCAGTACAGGATGATCACTTTTACGACCGAAATCATCCGTCAGAAATTCAAATAGCTGTGGAATTGTTTTAAAGTCTTTTAAAACTGCCATTCAATACTCCTATTATGTTGTGAATTAATTAATACTTCATTTTTATTTAATTAACTGGTGCTAAATCATATCCCTTATGTGCCGCCTCTTTTTGAAGTGAGTCTACCGGGATTCCTACACAACACCGGTTAATTAAATACCCCCAAGCCTCTTTGGGTTTGTATAAGATTCACGATGCAAGATAATAAAACATTTTTTTTTCTAAAAGAATAAAGAGAATTTCAAGCTCCTTTTTTTATCACAAATGAAATGTGGAAAAACCAATAGTTAAAGAATTTAAAAAGTTACCACAACATTGAAAAAAAATGTTGATGTTTATCCAGGTTCTACTATAGAGGGATAAATTTTGTTATTTTTACATAAGGTATTAAAACAAAAAAAACGGTACTACTATGAAAAAAACATTATCAATTTTTAGTATGAAATCTCAAATCATTTTTCTCTTTGTTTTATGCTTTGTCTTTCTCCAGGTAGAAAAAACAATCTATTCTCAAAACATAAAGGAGTTGAAATCTGTAATCGAAAAGCACTCAAAAGGGAAGACATTAAAAAACGGGTTTGTTGCGGTTTATGCTTCCTTTGCTGATGACTGTAAAGAAATTATCTCTTTTAATTCCGAAAAAAGTCTTGCCCCTGCATCTAACTTGAAAGTTGTTACTTCAGCAGCCGCTTTAATGATAAATGGCGAAGACCATAAATTTGTAACGAAGATATATCATGACGGTAAATTAGATGATTCCGGTAAGTTAAATGGAAATATCTATATTGTAGGAGGCGGCGACCCTACACTTGGAAGCTCACAGGTTAGAGGCTCCGTTGAACTTGATGAATTGATGAATAATATTAAAAATGCAATTTCGTATTTCGGGATTAAAGAGATTAACGGAAATGTATTAGCTGATGATTTGCTATATGAAAGAAACCCGGTTCCAAATTACTGGCCATGGATTGACATAGGCAACTACTACGGAGCGGGTACATCTGCTTTGTGTATTTATGATAATTTATATCACCTTGAATTTAAACCCGGAGAAAAAGTGGGAGACCCGGCAGACGTTATCGGAACTGTTCCCAATATACCGGGATTAAAGTTCATAAATTACATGAAAACCGGTGCGGTTGGCTCAGGTGATAACGGTTATATTTATAACGCACCATTCTCATATGAAGCAACTTTGAGAGGAACGATTCCTGCCGGAGTAGAAAAATTTTCGATTAAAGGCTCTATGCCCGATCCAGCTTTATTTACAGCACAAAAAATTATCGAAGTATTGAAAGACAACGGGATTCCGGTTTCCGGTTTTTCATCTAAAGTTGAAGAAAAAGGAAACTACAATGAAAATAAATTGATTTACAAAATAGATTCTCCTCCGTTAAAAGATATTGTTTACATTGTGAATAAGAGGAGCAATAATCTTTATACCGAACAGTTACTCGTCTCGCTATTTAAAGAGAAGGACTCCCAAAGCAGTACAAGAAAGGGGATTAAAGCAATGATGGATTTTTCAAAAAAAGCCGGCATTCCTATTGAAGGAGTTGAACTTGATGACGGCAGCGGGCTTTCAAGAACAAACATGATAACAACAAAGTGTATTGCAAGCGTGCTAAACTATATGAGTAATCAAAAAGAATTTGAATCGTATTATTTTTCATTTCCTATTGCCGGGGATACAACTGATATAGGTGGATTTAAAAGATTCGGATTAGGAACAGTAATTGAAAAAAATGCAAGAATAAAGTCGGGTACAATAAGTGGAGTTAGAGCATTCAGCGGATATATGAAGAATAAAAGCGGGAGGTTGATTTCATTTTCGATGATTGCCAATAACTACACCGGTAGTTCAAAAAATGTGGATGAAATATTCAAAGAAATACTGGTACTATTATATTGAATGAGATAGATAAAAACGATTTCTATTTTCGACAAGAAGTTATCTGTTAATAAGATTAAGGTATAACAACGCAGCAATGAGAATTACCGGTGGGTTCAGGAAAACACTATAACCATAACTTTTTATATTTTTTGATTAAAGATATTAGATTATATTGCACCCATTAATTAACATAATCATTGAACTTTTAGGGAGCAATTATGGTAAAAACAACCGACAATAAATTAGTGCTGGTTTTAGCATTATCCATATTTTTATTTACCGGGTTAGTAAATGCACAGGTAACAGAGAAACTTCCGTGTGCTTCAAAGTGTTCAAAAAGTTCGACTTGTACTGCAGTTGAAGAAACAGATTGTTCGAGCGATCATCACGATATGTCTGTTGAAAAAACATCAAAGAAAATCAAACCGTGGAACTCTGTTTGTCCCGTTAGCGGCAAAGCAGTTGATGCTAATGCAAAGACAGTTGAATATCAAGGAAAAGTATATGGTTTCAATACTAATAGTTCTATGGAGAAATTCAAAAAAGATCCCGCAAAATATGCCGTTAAACTAAATGAAGACGGCAAATCAGCTAAAAAGAAGGATAAGTAATTCCCGTTTTTAATATCCCGGTTGATTGTTATAAAACCGGGATTTTTTTTTGATTAAATATTTCATCCACTTTCTTATATCGGTAGTCAAAGATTGTTTTTAGCTTTCTTTTAATGAAAAGTAAGTTGACAATTCTGCCGATAAACCCGTATCCTACAACATAAGTAACAATGTCTTTCATCAAAACGCCATTCTCTTTTTCTGTAAAAATATGTTGATGATGCCAAATTTTATAAGGACCGATTCTTTGCTCATCCACAAAAATTTTTTTATCTATTACGTGAGTTATTTCAGTTAGCCACTTCGTCCAAATCCCGGGTAAAATCCCGATACGGTATTCAATCATTTGTCCATGGTACATCTTCCTATCGATATTACTTACGATACGAAATTTCAAATCGGGTGGAGTTAATTCATTCAAGTTTTCGGGGTTAGAAAAAAAATCCCAAACCTTGTCGATATTCGCATTAATCAATTGCTCTGTTTGAATGTAAAAAATCATAATTTATTAGTCTTTGTTTTACTATTCTACTTAACCTAAGTCTATGCAGTTTGGTTCAAGAGTAAACCTTAAAACCAGTTCAATTAAGAGAAAAAATATGGATGTAAGTGAGTTTGTTTATTCAGACCGGTTTTGATAACTTAAACACCCAAATAAACTAATTTTTATACTCCTATGAACAAATTTATCGGCGTAAATTATTTTAATATCGATGACCTTCTTTCCGAAGAAGAAGTAATGGTTAGAGATACTGTACGTGATTTTGTATCCGAACAGATCATACCTATAATTGAAGAATATAATAGAGAATCAAAGTTTCCTACTCATACTATTGCACAAATGGCTGAACTCGGTTTATTCGGTGCAACGCTTCCGGCTAAATACGGCGGCGCAGAAATGAATAATGTCGCATACGGACTTGTAATGCAAGAACTTGAAAGGGGGGACAGTGGAATACGGAGTTTTGTTTCCGTTCAAAGTGCATTGGTTATGTATCCGATTTTTACTTTCGGAAGTGATGAACAAAAAGAATACTGGCTTCCAAAACTTGCAGCAGGTAAAAAGATCGGTTGTTTCGGTTTAACAGAACCGGATTACGGCTCGAATCCAGGCGGCTTAGTAACTAAAGCAGAAAAAGTTGATGGAGGATATCTTCTTAACGGTGCTAAAATGTGGATTACAAATGGAACTATTGCCGATGTTGCGGTTGTCTGGGCAAAACTTGATGGAATTGTTCATGGTTTTCTGATTGAAAAAGATTTTAAAGGTTTTTCTGCACCTGAGATGAAAGGGAAGCATTCGCTTCGTGCTTCGGTTACATCAGAACTTATAATGGATAATGTATTTGTACCTGATTCACATTGGTTCCCTAATACAAATGGTTTGAAAAGCCCGTTAATGTGTCTTAACCAGGCACGTTACGGAATTGCATGGGGTGTTGTTGGAGCAATGATGGCTTGTTATGAATCAGCATTAAATTATTCTAAAAGCAGAATCCAGTTTAGTAAACCGATAGCAGCTTATCAGATGACACAAGAAAAATTAGTTTATATTCTTACCGAAATAACAAAAGCTCAACTGTTGAATGTTCAATTAGGTAGGATGAAAGATAACGGTAAACTGAGGTTTCAGCATGTATCACTTGCTAAGCGCAACAATTGTGAAAAAGCGCTTGAAATTGCGCGCATAGCAAGAGAAATTCTCGGTGCTAACGGAATACTTGATGAGTACCCAGTAATGAGGCATTCTGCAAATCTTGAATCGGTAAAAACATATGAAGGAACACACGAGATGCATACCCTCATTATAGGCGAAGATATTACCGGTTTTCCAGCTTTTGATTAATCCCGTGCATATTGAAAGGTTTTCCTTTGATTAACTGGTATTGCCATATTAATAAAGTTTTTTAGGATTTGTTATGAAAAAAAATGATTATAGTAAGTTTATTGAAGAAGGATTGACATTTGATGATGTTCTGCTTATTCCGAGTAAATCCTCTGTTTTACCGCGGGAAGTTGATATATCAACCTATTTGACAAGGGAAATAAAGTTAAACATTCCCTTAATTTCAGCTGCAATGGATACGGTTACGGAATCAAGTATGGCAATTGCAATAGCAAGAGAGGGAGGTATAGGCTTTCTTCACAAAAACATGTCGATTGAACAACAATGTGATGAAGTAGACAAAGTGAAAAGAAGCGAAAGCGGAATGATATTAAGCCCGGTTACGCTTCAACCGGATCAAACAATCGGTGATGCTATCAATCTGATGAAAAAGTTTAGCATATCGGGTATCCCGATAGTTGATAAAAACAATTACCTGGTAGGAATTTTAACTAACCGTGATTTGAGATTTGAACCGAATGTACATCAACAAATCAGCGAATTAATGACGAAGGAGAACTTAATTACTGCTCCGCTCGGTACAGATTTGACAAAAGCCGAGAGGATTTTACAGGATAATAAAATTGAAAAACTCCCGGTCGTTGATAAGAACGGGATATTAAAAGGGTTGATTACTTTCAAGGATATTCAGAAAAAAAGAAAACATCCTTTTGCTTGTAAAGATGAGCATGGTCGCTTACGTGTGGGAGCAGCAGTGGGGGTTTCCAATGATACTTTTGACCGGGTAGAGGCTTTAATCAAATCACAGGTGGATGTAATAGTTATCGACTCTGCACATGGACATTCATCGAATGTATTGAAAGTAATTAAAGAAGTTCGAAGAAAATTTAGAAATATTCAGCTAATTGCCGGTAATATAGCAACTTATGATGCGGCACTTGAACTATTCTCGTGTAAAGTTGATGCTGTGAAAGTTGGTATTGGACCCGGTTCAAT
>DAIRET010000114.1:0-9197 GCA_036795455.1 Ignavibacteriaceae bacterium | reverse complement strand
ACCGACAGGGTGAATATAAAAGGAAGTCCTGCAGGATTGGGTTATGCAACGGTAAAGGATATGTTTCAGTTTTCAAGAGCACTAAAACAAAATATACTCATCACTGAGCAAACAAAACAATTGATCTTCTCACCGAAGGAGGAGCTCAACGCCCGTCGTTATGGTTATGGTTTTCAGATTAGAACTATTGGGGATAAAAAGATTGTATTGCATACCGGGGGTATATAGGCATAAATAATGTTTTTTCTCTGGATCTTGAAAATGATATTACTGTTATTATTCTGTCAAATTATGATAATCCAACCGAAGGAGTGGTATCTGAAATTGAACTTTTTATTAATGAATTAACAGGTTGTTTGTTGAATAAAGTCAAAGAGGAATAGGTTCTATTCTTATGGAAAGATAATTATTAATTCTGATCTTATTAAATCTAATTTGAGAATGATATTTGAACTATGTGAATAGATAAACATGTATTATTCTTTCCAAAAAAAATGAAGAAATATACCGTAAGAGAAAAGAATAAAATGCGCGGTTTGCAAAGTTAAACTCACAAGTTTATAAGCTATTTCTCGAAATGGGCGATGCTACCTATTGCGATGGCGCCTTATCAAAAAAACAACAAGGACCTTATAGCAGTGGCAATAGGTGCCGTTACTAATTGTGAGTCGTGCATGCAATGGCATATCGAACAGGCATATAAAGATGGTGCTACAATACAGGAAGTTCTGGAAGCATTGGAAGTTGCAATTGATATGGGAATTGGACCTGTAACATTAAATGCAGGTTTTGCATAGATGTTATGAAGAATACATAATGGAAAATAAAATGATGCTGATAACCAGTATTGTATCGGTTAGAAAAGGATTTTATATTGCAATGAGAACCGGAGAATCCAAGTTTTTATTCATTTTAAACCAAATCAGATGAAAATCAAAATATTGCTTTTATTGTTTCTAATTGCCATTATACCTATGATTACAGAAGCACAGCAAACCGATAATTTATTCAATACAAAAGGTATCCGTATCGTTATCCCCTTCAATAATTGTTCTTCCGATACCTTTCTCGAATCTGGTCCGGGTTTCTCAGCATGGATTGAGTACAATGGCAGAGTAATTGTTTTTGATACATGTAGTGATTACCATACACTACTTGAAAACATGACCAAATTAAAACTTGACTACAATAGGGTGAGTGACATTTTCATTTCGCACAACCACCGAGATCATGTTTATGGAATTCCCGGAGTTACAAGTGTAAAGGGATTCCAGGTGAATACTTTTATTCCTAAGACTTCTGTTGATGCCATCGCACAACAGATTCCACGCCTAAAAATCACAGCTGTTGATACCTTTAAAGAACTGTACCCAGACATTTGGACAACAGGTGAGCTAAGTCCAGTTTTCTGAAACTCAATCCAAAGGAGAATCAAGCAAAAGAAGCCTTGGATAAACTAATGAATTAAACCTCTATAATTTTAACCAATAACTCCTAACAACTTGAAAATGAAGACTAATTATAAAGAATTATTAATCGGATTACTTTTTGCAGTTATTCATACTGCTTATTCTCAAAACACCAATGGTCTATGTGCAATCACCTACATAGCCAACGAGGGATTCCTGGTTGAAACCACGAATCACAAAGTGATTGTCGATGCACTTTTTGGGAATATTAAAGGTGATTGGTGCGAACAACCCAGCGATTCTATTTTGCATGCTATGATTTCTGGAATGCTTCCTTTTAATGGTATTGATGCTATCATGGTTTCGCATTATCACGTTGACCATTTTGATCAACAAATGGTAACCGACTTTATGAAGAATCATACCGAAACCATTCTGGTTTGCCCGAACCAGGTGGATGAGATCCTACATAAGAATGTTGATTATCCCATTATATCAAGTAGGATCAGAAGGGTGAAATCGGCAATACCTCATGACACACTTATAGTTGTTAATGGGATAGAGATTAATTCCATGAGGATTAATCATGGTTCGTACATAGAGACCGACACTGCTAGTGGCGAATCAGTAGATCGTCACAGGAATGTCGAGAATCTTTCGTTTCTTATTAATGTCGATGGATACACCCTTTCCCATTCGGGTGATGCTTCATCAAGAACTCCTTCCGATTTTTTTAAAAACTATGAGCTTGATAAACAAGAAATTCATATCGCTTTATTCGATAGAAGTTATCTCCGACCCGATGCGTTGGAAATTGTTAACGAGGTTTTTAAACCTAAAAACATAATCCTGATGCATATTAGCCCATCGGGTATAGATATGCATAAAAACTTTATTAAAAACGATCCAAGAATGTTCATCTTCTTCAAACCCATGGAAGTGATGAGATTCCAATAATCAAAAAATACTTAATTACACTACTGTCCGGTTATAAGTTAAATAAAAACAATTGATTAGGGTCGTGATTAATTTTGTTTATGTAATCATAATCGGAAAACATTGAAATAATGGGCATTTTTTCAAAAATTGCTATACTAGTTATCAGAACGATCCTTCGGGATTGTAAAAAAAGTGTAGGGCAATTCTCGATTTTCAATTTTTTCTTTATTATAGCAAGAAGAACATAAAGAGAATTATCAAATCAGAAAAAAATCAGCCGGCATTTAATAAAGACAATACAATTGTACCACTTTAAGGTCCTCTCTAATTATTAATAAACAAGTTATTTTGGAGTAATCATGAAAAATGTAAAAATTATCTTTATAGTATTAACTCATTTTTTATTAGGGGCAGAATGCCATTTTTGTGAGAACATAAAAGTACTTCTCATTCTACCCCAAAACTATGGACTAAACACCCATCTTAGCAGGGAGATGTTTGATGCTATTGGATGGGATGTTACAATCGCAGGGGTAGATAGTTTAATTCAACCATGTACCTATAGCTCACCGCAGGGTAGCGGCCCTTTCAAAGTTGACGTAATTATCACGGAAATCGGTGATATTTCTCAATATGATTGTATTGTTATTTCTTCGATGAGCTGGTCTGCAAATCCACCGGCCGCTTATAACGATTTGTTAAATAGTATTGATTTGATCAACTTGCTAAAAACTGCAAATAGCCAGCACATTGTGATTGCAGCAACATGTGCCGGAACCCGTGTACTTGCCGCTGCAAATATTATTAACGGTAAAAAGGTAACCGGTAAAGCAGGGCCAAATAATTATTATATTAATGAATACTTACAGGCAGGGGCTATATTTGTAGGAGAGAACATTCCTCCTGTTGTTGACGGTAATATTGTAACAACATCGAGAGGGCAGTATTACATGAAGCAGAACAGTGAAGCACTTATGATTGCAATTCAGAATTCAAAAATTAACAGAAAAAGTAATGAGGTGCAGCAATGAGAAATTTTCAAATCTTCCTCTGGGTAAGTTTTCTAATAAACTTCCCATTAATTTGTCAACCCGCCACAATATGGACAAAAACATTTGGAACTGCAAATTCCGATGGTGCAAGAACAATTTGTAGCGATAATAACGGTGGTTTTGTTATTGCAGGTTATACTTATTCAAATCCGGATAAAAATTCAGATGCGTATGTTTTAAAGATTGATAGTGACGGGAATGAATGTTGGATCAAATCTTTCGGAGATGAAGGGTGGGAATTTATTAATTCTATTTGTAACACTATTAATAACGATGGATTTATTATAGTGGGCTATAGATCAAAACCTGATACTAATTCCGCTGATGTTTACATGGTTAAAATTGATAATAATGGGAATATAAAGTGGGAGAAAAACTTTGGTGGTATAGGTATCGATATCGGAATGTCGGTTTGCCAATCAAATGATAACGGTTATTTAATCTGCGGAACTACTACTTCGTATGGTGCCGGTGAAGATGATATTTACCTTATTAAGACTAATGATATTGGCGATTCTTTATGGACAAAAACAATCGGCTGTAATAAGTCCGATATGGGTTTTAAGGCAATCCTTACAAGTGATGGACATTACTTAGTTGTTGGTTCAACCGGACTTTATGATACACCGGGAATCAGCAGCGGGCGTAATAGAGAAATATATCTTGTAAAAACTGATTTAGCCGGTAATGTTGTTAACTCAAAAACATACTGGATAATTGGAACCGGTCAGGTAGATTTCGATACTGGATATGATGTTTGCGAAACGGCTGATAACTGTTATTACATTACAGGTGCAAGTTCAAGGGAAGCCAGTGAAGTAATGGATATTTCCATATTAAAAGTAGATAATCAATTAAACCAGCTTTGGAAAAAAAGAAAAGAAATCGGGGTTTTCTATGATTATGGATATTCAGTGTCCGAAATAACGGAAGACCATGGTTTAATTGTTTGTGGAAGCTTTAATTCGGCAGAAACAGGTTTAACCGATGCGTTTATCCTTAGATTGGATAAAGAGGGCAATGAAATATGGCGTACAAGCTTTGGTGGTGAAAGTTCGGAAAGTTTTTATTCCATTAAGTACCTTGGAAATGGAGATTTTATTGCTGCAGGGTATACTAATTCTTCCGGTGCCGGGGAAAAAGATTTTTGGATCGCTAAATTTCATGATGAAATTTCTTCAATTAAAATTGAAGATAATTCATCTCCGGGAAACCCCTGGTTGAATCAAAATTTTCCTAATCCATTTAATCCGGAAACAAAAATAACTTTTCAAATTCCAAGGGAGTCTCTTGTTGTATTAAAGATATATAATGTGCTGGGAGTTTGTGTTCATACTTTACTAAATGAATTTAAGCCAGCAGGATATCACTCAGTCGAATTTAAACCCGAAGAATTTTCATCGGGAATATATTTCTACTCTTTAACAACAGAAGATAATACGCAAACCCGAAAGATGATATACATTAAATGAATAATCACTATATAATCCATCGGGTTTCAGTATATTACCTACAATAACACAGAGAAAGTAAAAGGAATGAAAACATATTTTATAATATCAACAATTACAGTAGCAGTACAATCACTAGTATTTAGTCAGTCAAACTCAATGGATTTCAATGAAGAACAATGGGATTTGAGCCGTGCAAAAACTGTTGAGCATCTCGGTAGAACAACCGTAATGGGTACGGCTTTACTAAAAGATATTGAGTTCAAAAACGGTATCATTGAAGTTGACATTGCTACACTTGAAAAGTCCCGCTCTTATCCGGGGATTTCTTTTCGAATGAAAGATCAATTGAACTATGAGAGAGTTTATATTAGACCACATCGCTCCCCATTCTATGATGATGCATTGCAATATGCTCCTGTATCAAATGGAGTGGATAGCTGGCAGCTTCACTATGGAATTGGGGAAACCGCTTCAATTGATATTCCCGGGAATACGTGGAATCATTTGAAAATAATTGTCGCAGGTAACCAGGCACAAGTATTCTGGAATGATGATGAACAACCCGCACTGATTATTCAACCGCTTGAGCATGGGGAAAATAGCGGAAACATTTCTTTATCCGGACCAATGGACGGCAGTGCATATTTTTCAAATTTTTCTTACGAAAGAATAGATTCATTATCACTGCCGCCACTTGTTCCGAAGAACGTGGTAGTTGGTATTATTACTGACTGGGAGCTATCAGAACCGCTCTTGTTAAAGGATACAGATTTTTCAAAACACCCTGACAATGAGTTATTAAAAAAGACGATGTGGACGAAAGTAAAGTCAGATGGTAAAGGATTGGTTAATATTTCTAAATATAATTCCCGGAAATCACGACTTGGAGATTGTATTTATGCGAGGACAATTATAAATGTTGAAAAAGATACCTTGATGAAAATAGGATTCGGATATAGCGATTATATAACCATATTCTTTAATGGGCTTCCCATTTTCTTTGGAAATTCCAATTATCAGTCTCGCGATAAATCATTCCTTGGTATCATTGGATACAACGACAATATTTTCCTGCCGCTTAAAAAAGGTGATAACGAATTACTAATTCTTGTTGGTGAATCAATGGGGGGCTGGGGATTTTGTTTCCGGAAAGAAGATGAAATTTTTATTGATGAAAATCTGAAAAAACTCTGGTCCCTGAAAGATTCTCTTTCGCTGCCGGAGTCGGTTGTGTATGATGAACTGAATGAAGTATGTTATGTATCAAACTACTTCAATGATGGAAACGAATACATCTCTAAAATTTCTACAACAGGTGAAGTGATTGAGAAGGAGTGGATAAAAGGAGTAAGAATGCCGACCGGTCTTGATATTGACAAAAACTATCTTTATGTTGTTACCCGCGTAGGATTATTAATAATTGATATTTCAAAGTCTGAAATAATCAATACTATTAAGTTAAATGATATGATTCAGCCAAATGATGTTGCAGTTGCTGCGGATGGTTCTATATATATCTCCGATATGCCGGGGGATGCGATTTTTAGATATAAGGAAGGTAAACTTGAAAAGTGGTTGGGCAATATTGATAAACCCAACGGATTATTAATTATTGGCAGCGAATTATTAATCGGTCATAATGAAAAATTATCTTCAGCTAATACTTCCGACAAATCACGGAAACCAATAGCTGAACTCGAAAGAGGAGCCTTAATTGACGGTATACAATTGGATGGAAAAGGGAATTATTTAATCTCAGATTACAACGGGAAACTATACTCCATCACTCCATCCGGTCAGAAAAAAGTGTTATTAAATACAGCCACTCCCGGAAACAATATCGCCGATTTTCTTTACATAAAAAGCAAAAAGCTGTTTCTAATTCCAACATTCTCAACGAATAGTATTGATGCGTACAAGATGAAATAAACATTTTCTTTCCCCCTACTTCAATTTTCTGATTATATCCGTTACCGGTCTTCTTACGCTATTGGCAGGCGGATAAGAATCCACATAACCGATACGCGCAACAAACTGAACGACTCCCGGAAGACCGAGTTTCTCATTTGCAATTTTTTCAAACTCCACCTCTTCAATCATCTGGTTCATCGGGTGCATACCAATCATCATGTCCCGGCATGATAAATTCATCCCCTGGTAAAGTCTGCCTGTATTCATCCATTTCTCCGGAGTATCCTCATTTTGAGTAATCACAATCCATCCGCCGCAGTTCTCAACCTGTTCCTTCGCTTTTTCAATTCCCGCTTCGATAAATGAATCTTTCATCGAATCTTCAGGCTTGTAAAAATTCCGTACAAAAAATCCACCGAAACCCGTGATTCCCATTCCAGAGGTGGTTAAACCATCCCTATATTTCTTTACCTCTGCATTTGAGAATCTCATCCAGTTTGACAGTTCCTGCTTTGCCTGCTCATCTTTCGACTGTTGTGTATAAGCTGCAAGAGTTTGCTCTGCAATAAATTTTCCTTCTATAGATGATGCCCGGTAGAAGTGAATATTACTGCTGCCGTAAATAAGTTTATCCAGATGCTCTTTTTTTATTTCATCATTTTTGAACGGTGTACGGAGAGTTCTTCTGTTTTCTATTTTAGAAAGACCATATCCGCTTTCCGTAGCCCGGCTTATTCTTATTATTGCTGCAGAAGAATCGCTTTTGAAGTTTGCGGTTGTCCGGATATCTGTATTGTAACCGAGACTTCCGGCTGCAAGATTCAGATTCTCAATAAAAGCTCCAAGTGAAATGAATAGTCCGCGGGCATCGGGATCAACTATATGCAGCTTTCTTGAAAAATCAGCATAAAGATAAATGACTGAATCGCTTTCGATTTCTACATACCAGGGCTGTGTGTTGTGTGAGTTACCCGATAATGAAGCATAATAAATAATTTTTTCAACCGGGTTTTCAATTTTCTCTTCGAAATCGAAACGTGAAGTTGATGAACATCCCGAAAAAATTGCCGTGATTGCAGCAAGCATTAAAAAAGAGTTGGTTTTCATTTTGTCCTCGTATTAATAAAAGTAATTATTTTTAATTCAAAATTACTTTCCCCCCGTGGATGAAATTCTTGACTTAAGTTAAGAAATCAATTAACAGTACGATTTCTTATACGGCTAAGCGATTCCGGTGTAATGCCGAGGTATGATGCCAGGTAATGAAGCGGAATATTTTTCACATATTCGGGATATTCACGCAGCAACCACGAATATCTTTCCTGCGGAGGTTCGTTCAGAAAACTTAACAGATGTTTTTCGGATGTAATGAAAACTTGTTCGGTAATTAACCTCCCCAACCTTTCTATTTTATGTTCTTGATCATAAAGCTGTTGTAAATCTTTGTAATTAATGAAAAGCAGCTCCATCTTCACCATTGCTTGGATATTCACAACCGCTGTTTTCTGTTCGATAAAACTTGTAAAGGATGTAATAAACCCGGGAGCAAAATAGAAATCGCTTGTAACTTCGGTTCCGTCTTCTTTTGTATGAAAGAAACGAACGAAACCCTCGTGCAAAAAGAAGAGTTTAGCGGCTGTAATCCCGGCTTCCTGTAAAAGTGCTTTACGCGGAACTTTCATATAATTAAAACACCCTATCACTTTATTTAAAAGCTCATCATCAATATTTATAAACCTTTCAATAAACAAGCGAAAGGATTTTTCTATTTCAGATGGGATTTTTCCGTCCATATAATTTCTTCCTTAACTAAAAATATGAGTTGTTTTTCAATCGCAAATCGTGTAAATGCAGTAAGGCTTTTTCAATTTCTTATCTCTTCAAATTCCGGTTTCGAGTTAATTCTTTATTAAATTTAAAAATCATTATAACAATTGCAAATATAGCAATGCTTATAGAAGCCGCAATCCACAATTGTCTCTTAAGTACAAACTCTAAACTGTGCTTTCCCGATTATTCAGCGGTTTAAACTATTTGCCGGGTTATTGAACGATACATTAAACTAAAGTTGTTATCTTTGTAAAAAAATGTGCGACTAAATGAAAAATAACAAAGTATTTTCTCCAGGTTTTTGAGCATCGTCGAAAAAGTCGGCAACGCTCTTCCCGATCCGGTTTTTCTATTTGCTATTATGGCTATACTTGTAATTGTGTTTTCAGGTATAGCAAGTTTATTCAATATTGAAGTAATTCATCCCGGCAACGGTGAAGTTATAAAACCATTAAACCTCTTCTCAGTTGAAGGTCTGCATAAAATCTTAACCGGGATGGTAAAGAATTTCACCTCCTTCGCCCCTCTCGGTACTGTATTAGTGGCGTTACTTGGAATAGGAGTAGCGGAAGGGAGCGGTTTTATTGCCGCCGCATTACGAT
>DAIRET010000113.1:0-9313 GCA_036795455.1 Ignavibacteriaceae bacterium | reverse complement strand
TAAAGGATTGTGATTCGGTTGTCTGCTGTCTGGGGCACAATATAAATTTCAAAGGACTTTTCAGACAGCCCCGTAAACTGGTTTACAACGCAGTAAAGAGAGCAGCAGCAGCGATTAAAGCAGAGAATAAAAATGTTAAGTTTATCCTGATGGGTACGACTGCATATACAAATAAATCAATAGGAGAAACAAATACGTTTAGTGAAAAGATTATATTTTCACTGTTAAAGATCGTATTGCCGCCGCACAGGGACAATATGCTTGCTTGTGATTACCTTGTTTATAATCTCGGTTCGGAAGCTGGCTTAGAGTGGGTAGCGGTTCGTCCCGACTCACTTATTGATGCAGAAGAAGTGAGTTTATATGAAGTACTTAATAAAAAAACACGCAGCCCTATTTCTAATCCCGGTAAGACGAGCAGGATAAATGTTAGCAATTTTATGGCGGAACTTGTTACAAATGAAAAACTTTGGAATGACTGGAAATACAAAACCCCGGTCATATACAACAAAGAGTAGGAAATCGGGAACAAACGTACTATATGCTTAAACAGTTTTATGGGAAATACTTCAAATTGTATGTAAACGAAAGGAGAAAACAATTAGGTTTTTACTTAACCTTAATTACCATCATCGTAATATCATCCGATTGCGGGTAACCTTTAGTAAATTTTTCAAGTTCCTTCTTTATACGCTTCATTATATTTTCGGAAGATTCCGTTACAACCTCTTTTAGAAGGATTTCCAATCTTTCATCGGAGAACTCTTCATCCTCGGCGTTTTTAGCTTCCGTAATACCGTCTGTGAACATCACGATTAAGTCGTCTTTTTGCAATGTAAGGTCTTCACGCTCGTAAGGGAATAAAGTCTTCATCACGCCAAGCAGCATACCACCTTTACTTAAATAGGTTATCTCGCTGTTCCTGATTAAGACGGGAGGATTATGCCCGGCATTAACAAAAGAGAAAGTTCTTTTTTCGTCGTTTATTATTCCCCAGAAAAAAGTAATGAATCTTCCGTCGGATGTGTTTTCGGAAATTAGATCATTTATTACCCCGGTTGCCATTTCAAGTTTCATTCCCTGTTTACAGATAGATTTTAAGAACGCCTGAAGATTAGCCATCAATAAAGCTGCGGGAACTCCTTTGCCTGAAACATCCCCGATAGAAACGCAATACATATTATCTTCAAGAGATATTATGTCGTAGTAATCTCCGCCCACCTGTTTGGACGAAATAGTTGAAGCGGCAATATCGAAGTTTCTCAGTTCCGGGATAGTTCCGGGCAGAAGATTCCGCTGTATGTCTTTTGCAATTTCAAGTTCTTCTTCAAGCCTCTGTTTTTCAAGTGCTTCTTTGAACAACCTTTTATTCTCAAGTGAAACAATAGCAAGGCTGCCAAGTGAAGAGATGAATTCAATGTCGCTTTCGGTGTAATCAAGTTTGTTTCCTCTTCTACCGAGGATAATCAATCCTTTTGTTTCTCCCTGAAGCTGCATCGGGACAATTACTTCAATATTGAATTGTGATAATTCGGGGTATATAAGATTTATTTGTTGTGCAAAGAGAGAAGAAGTAATCTCATGCAAATGATAGTTTTTTGAAGTTTCTGCTAACCGCGTCTTAGGTAAAGTTGATTCTAAAATTTTCATTTTACCGTTTTCGAACGTAAGAACAGAGTAGGTGGAAACAAGGAAATGTCCGAGTAAAGTATAAACAAGGACTTTACTTAACCGTGATTCATCCGTAATCAAAGCAAACTCTTTTCCCAGTTCGAATAGTGAACTAAGTCTATTAACACGTGTATCAAGGTCGCGGTTTACTTTTTTTAATTCGTCGATATAGATTGAATTCTCGATTGCCGAAGATGCAATATTTAATACGGTTTTAAGGAATTCTTTTTCATCTGTCGAGTACTCCTTTTTATTAATTTTCTCACCGAAACAGATAATACCGAGGAAGCGTCTTGATGATTCGATTTTCTCTACAAGAACAAGTCCGCGTTTTTTTAAGAATTCAATTAAACCGGGATTATCAAGAATAGCTTCGCCTGTTTCAATAGAGGGGAATTCGTTTTTTATATCGTCCGCAAAACCTTTTATAGTGTGAATAGTCAACACGTTATTATTTGAAAGTGCGATCAAACCTTTTGTAGAAAGGAATTTCCCCATACAACTAAATAAAAGGTTGTTCAAAGTGAATTCAATATCCAGGCTTGAATTAACAACGCGGCTGAATTCAATTAGTGCGGTTAAATTCCTTTGAAGTTTTGAAAATTCTGTTTTTTCCATTTAGTTGATATTTTTTTCAAGTACCAGTTTATTATACTTATCCTTTTGGGAATGATATTCCACTTTGTCCATAAGTGTCCGCATAAGGTGCATTCCTAATCCGCCGACTCTTCTTTGTTTAAGATAAGAAGGCATATCCGGGTCCGGAATAAGTTCCGGGTTAAATCCTTTGCCGAAGTCGGTTATGTTGATAATAAACTTTCCGTTTTTAAAGAAAGCGTTAATGATAATATCATTATCCGGTTTTGATTGGTAAGCGTGTTTAATAATATTTGTGCACGCTTCATCAACAGCAAGAATAATTTTATCCGTAATATCTTGCTCAATACCGTATTTGCCTGTAACATCCAGTATATATTTTCTAATCCTTGAAAGGTTATCCGTGCGGCTTTTAACGATCAACCCGGCAGTATCTTGTCTAAGAGTATTCACATCAGTACCATTAAGAATTAAATTTGTTGACGGCTTCTTCTTCGGTATTAAAAATTTCATAGAGCAGGGGGAAGCCTAAAAGGTCGAAAATATTGAAAACGTTCGGCTGCATTGCCGCAAGTTTTATGTCGCCGTTATTACTTCTAACGCTTTCGATAAAAGCCATGAATACGCCGAGTCCGGCACTGCTTATGTACTTCAAATCGGTAAAGTTCACAACAATTTTAAATTTGTTATCTGTAATCAGCCCGGAGAATGCGTTTTCAAGTTCCGGTGCAGTATGTGCATCAAGATAACCGCTTAGCTCTATAATATTAATACCGCCGTTCTCTTTTAAGTTAATTGAAAAATCAGCCATTATTAGTCTCCGTTCGTTTCTTTTTCCATTTAAAAATTAGTAGTGTTATATCGTCATGCTGCGAGTTGCTCTCCGAGAAGAGAGTAACTGCTTTAATTATTTTTCTTGAAAGCATGTCCGTATCTGAATCTTTGTTGTTTATTAATACATCTTTCAGCCGTTGTATCCCGAAATCTTCCATTTCGGCATTCTTTGCTTCGGTTATTCCATCGGTATATAATAAAAGAATGTCATTCTCTAAAAGCTCAAGCGAATGTTCCTGAAGGTTGTTTTCAAAAACATCCGAAAAGGTTAAACCCAGTCCGCAGCCGGATGGAGTTAGTTCGGAAATGTCATTGTTACGTAAAAGCATCAATGATGGATGCCCGGCTCTGCTGAAAGTTAATGCAGATTTCTGCATATCAATTATTCCGAATATCGCACTTACAAAGCTGTTTTTATCGAGTGTCCTTTTCAGGGTATTGTTTACCATAACAAGAACTTCTTTCGGGTTTGAAATTAGTCTTGTAATAGATTCGAATATCCCCCTAATTTCAGCCATAACAAAAGCGGCAGAAATACCTTTCCCCGAAACATCCGCAATTACGAATCCGAGTTTATTGTTATCAAGTTCAAAGAAATCGTAATAGTCTCCGCCGACTTCAAAAGCAGGAATAAAGATTGCCGAAATATCAAGTTCTGGATATTGCGGTACTTTAAGGGGAAGAAGTTTGTTCTGCATTTCGCGTGCAACGTCAAGTTCTTTTTCAAGTCTCTCTTTTTCAATCGATTCTTTTAAGAGTTTCGAGTTTTCAACAGCAATTGAAGCGTAATCCGTAAATGTTTGTATTACGTTTTTATCTTCATCATCGAAAGGGATATCACTTCTCTTTGCAATGAACAGGTAGCCGTTTACTTCGGAGTGAGACTTGATCGGTGAAACTGCAACGAACCTATATTTTTCATTCCCTATATCGCGTTCGGTATCAAAAGGAAGTTTTATTACCTGTAAAGAAGCAGGCTCGTTACTGCTTTCATTCATAACTATAGAAATTATTCTTCCGGCGGTTACATAACCGATGTTTTTCAATGCAAGCGGTGTAAGACTTTTATCGTCTTTCATAACTATCCACGCTGCATATGTGTCGCTGACTTTTATAGCGAGATCAGTAATTGTATCTGCCAGTTCATTGAAATCAAGAACCTGGTTGATCATCTTACTTAAGTATTGGAGTGAAGATACTTCAGTTGCTTTTCTATCGAATGCTTCCGCTGTTGGAATATGGAATAGCGTAATAAAAAAGAGGAAGCCGAAATAAATTATTGCATAAACCCCGATCAGCATGTTGAACTGGTACAAAGAGGGGGAAAAGTTCTTCATTATTTTTATGTCTGTACCGTGCGAAGTTAGCTGAGCAAGGTAAAACGAGAATAAAAATACCAAAGCAACGGCAAGCAGCAGTAGAACTTTTTTCTGCTTCTTTGTAAGGAAAGCAATCCACGAAATCCTTACGGAATTGATCACTATTAAAATCACCACATTTGCAGTAAATGCGTAACGGATAAAACGTAAACTTTCATACTGGTCCCACACCGAAGAAAAACATGCAAGGATAAAGAAAATAATTAGTGCGTAGTAATACATGTTGAGGTTTTTTCTTTGCTTAAGAAAAAACAACTCGCCGAAAATTAGGAAGATGTACGAAAGCAGCAATATCAGGGTTAATCCCAAACCGAATTCGAGTAAAATCGAAAAGTAGTTATTGCCCGATAGAATCTCTTTCTCCTCTATCGGAAGTAGCGATACGAAAGCATTCGTTAAGTTGAACAGCAACAAAATCAATGCTCCGATAACAAGCATACTACCGACTAAAGTTACCGACGAAAGCGACTTACTTGTTACAAAACTACGCATATTAACAAACATGTAATAGAACACTAAAATTACAAGCAGATCATTAACGGCTGTACTCCAGACGGAGCTATGCGTATGTAAAAACAGTTTAAAAAACAGTAAACCCGTTACTGCCAGAAGCAGTATCTGAACGCGGGTTTTTTCCATGAAATATTTTAAATCGATATACATTACTGTTTTACATTCCGGTTTTGAATTAATGTTTTCCTATCCGGGGATTTAGCCCGAATACCGAACCGTTTTCCTTTGCTTTCGTTTTTTCACCGGAAAAATAAACAATTGGCACAAAATATTGTAAATTAATTGATGAACGGGTAATCAAAATGACTAATAGAAGATACTTAATTATTCCGGCTATTTTTCGTTTTTTCTATTAAGTACAAATTCCGAAAGTATCTGTTTTGTAATAAGATACCTTGCGTTTGCATCCTCATCTTTTTCTATGTCAATATTGTTGGCAAAGAAATAAATATTGTCGTCGTATTCAAAGTAACCGACATACCAACCGACTTGTTTGTCAAAACGGGCGCCCCACCCGGTTTTTGCACGTAGAATAGTTGAATCTGTTTTCTCGATGATAATTATTTCTTTCACAATATCGGTATTTTTTTGTGAGATGGGGAGTTCGTTTTTATAGAATTTGAGTAGAAACTGTATTTGTTCAAGTGGAGAAATTCTTAACTCACCATCCAGCCAGAATCTATCTATTCCGCCATCAATATCCATGTTACCGTAATCAAATTTATCCAGGTATTCTTTCATCCTTTCAGCCCCGATTCTGCGGGCAAGTTCCTGGTAAAACCATACTGCGGAAACAGCAATTGCAGAGCGGAGATTATGGTCTTTGTTCCAAAAATCGTAGCTTCTTTTTACCCCGTCCCATTTTATAATTTCGTTTTCATCTTTCAACACCCCGGTTTCAAGTGCGATTAATGAATTCGGAATTTTGAAAGTTGAAGCGGGTATGAATCTTTCCAGGCTTCGTCCTTCGTTATTGCTATAAAAGATTTCGTTGTTCATATCATAAAGAAGAAATGAGCCATTAATACCGTAGTCGGAAAAATACTCATTCCATTCCGGTACACCGGAAATAGACTGCGCATTGGTTAATAGAAACGGAATAACTATAACAAAAAAAACAGATAATGATTTATTCATAATACTCCCGGGAAAAGGTCAAAAAGAAATCAAAACAAAAAGAGGTTGTCCATAAGTTTTTGTTTAGTGCTTCGGTGTTTGTTTTAAGTCCCAACGATAACCTTATAAATAACAAAAACATTCACAAAAAATTACAATAAAGACAACCTCTAAAGAGTAAACTTATTTAAGCAGTAAAAGTTTTTTTACCGAACGCATTTCTCCGGCTTTTAATTCATAGAAATAAACACCGTTTGAAAGATTGCCTGCATTGAATGTAACTTCATGGTTGCCTGCTTCTTTAATAGTGTTAATAAGTAATGCTACTTCATTACCAAGTATGTCGAATACCTTTAGAGTAACATAAGATGATGAAGGAAGCGAATAACTAATTCTTGTTGAAGGATTAAACGGATTAGGATAGTTTTGATTCAACATGAAAGAATAGCTGTTCAGTTCATCGTTTATGTTCGTTAAAGTAGAATTAATAACAAACGTATAAACTTCATTGCCGGTTCCTTCAAATTGATGCTCGAATAAATTCAACATGTTTATCTGTGAACTGATGCCAGTCCCGGTTAAAAAGAATGAATATCCCGTTTTTATTTCATCGGGAAGCTGTTGAATAATATTCGCCCAGCTTAGTTTTATTACTCCGTTGGTAGTTGGTCTTACTTTGAATATCCAGCTTTTCCCCGGCTGAGGATTGGCAAAAGGTGCTTTAATATCACTTAAATATTTTGAAAAATAAGGAGACCAGTTGGAATATTCGAAATAAGATTCAATTGCACCGTTAACCGGTGAAATAGGCGGTTTAGTATTGTCGAACTTACTATCGAAATCATCAGTTGCGTCTGAATTTACACCGAATTGCAACAGGTCGTCTCTTTTTCCGTTCATCTCTGTCGTAATTGTAACAAACCAATTCTCTGTATTGATTAACTCTTCTTCAGGTTTTTCTGTAGGAGGATTGCCTGTTGTTGAATCATACCAGAAGATCATTTTCAAATCATCAACAAGTGCAGCGAACCAGTATCCGTTCCAGATTGACAATGTATCTTTTGAAATATAGGCACTACCGGTTTTTTCGTAAGCGTAATAATTATTTTGAATCCAGCCTAATGTTACAGCCGATTCGGGATTTGCGAGTGTGTCATTTTTTACAAAGTAGATTAAAGATTTCTGATAATTTCTTATGAAAGGAGAAGCAATCAAATTCCACCCGGGATTTAATACCGAAGTATCGTTCTGCGCTACGGCAGAGCCTGTAATATCGATAGTGGTAAGGGTTTCTATTCCGAGCCAATAACCTTTACCTGTACTCATTGTATCCGCAGGTAAATAACTATTACCGGAGTATTTATAAAGAAAGTATTGAGCAATATCATCTCCTATTATTGAAGAGGCAAGCGGGTTTTCGGGAATCAATGGAATTGACATTAAGTTCCATCCTGCTGCAAATTCTTTCTCTGTTGTCGATTCGATTCCGCTTCCGGTTAATTGAATTGATAATGTATCAGCTTCCGGGTCTGAATTAACAATTTTTAACGTCTCGTTATATCCATCTACAGATACCGGATAGAAAGTAACATTAAAACTTGAGGAATCACCCACGGCAATAGTAAATCCCCCGGTGTTTGATATTGTAAAGATGCTGCTTGTTGTAAATATTGAAGATACATTCAAAGTTGTATCCCCGGTGTTATAAAGTTTGAGAGTTAATGTTGAATCGTAGCTTACCCTAACATTACCGAAATTTAACGAAGCAGGTGAAGCGGATATTGTTGGGGTAAGTAATTCACCTGTGCCTGTAAGGATAATATCAAGCAAACCCAAATCTGGGTCATTACTTGTAATTTGCAGTTTCTCATTAAATATGCCTGCTGCACGCGGTGTAAATTTAACGGGAATTGTAACGGCACTATCTTTCTTAATTGAATGTGTCGTTCCGCCTGTGAATGTAAAAAATGTATTCGTTGTAGTAATGTCTGAAATAACAAGTGTGGAATCACCTGTGTTTGTAATAGTTACACTTATTGTTGAATCGCTGTTTGTTTTTATTGTCCCGAATTTCAATGTGTCCTTATTAGCTATAATATTAGGCGGTGCAAGAGATACACCGATTATCAACTGGAATAATCTCGGTGCGGTAGGGGAGCCTGTGTTGTATTGGTAGCTCCCGCTCTTCAAATTGTGGACAACGTTTGCAGCAATATCTTTTATCTTTATCTCATAGTTTGAAGGGATAAAATCATAATTTTCCCCGGAGATTGTAACATCACTATTCGTAATGTCTGTATTAACAGTGAAATCCCAAATAGAAGTTGTGCTATCCAATGATACGAGTTTCTTTATATCTCTGCTGTAGTTTGGTCCCAGTAATGATTCCCAATCGGGATGCGGAAAGTAGACGTGTAAATAATTGCTCGGTGAATTCGGTGCAAGCGGGATATCATAGCCGGAATCAAATCCGTTTGTTCCGTTTTCTGCCATACCTGCATAAGCTGATGTATCCGTCAATGTAGTTGTTTCTGCTTTCAACCGGATAAACCATGAGTAGTTATTTAAGTGATAAGCCGCATTTGGGAGCATCTGGTCAATTAAATAGAAATTCAGGTAACTGTTATTAAATGTAATTGCTCCCTGTGTTGTAGTATTTGTAAACAGGTTTTCCGGTATCCCTCCGCAGATAGTACCTCCAACCCAATCTTCTTCTACATATGCTAAAAGGTTTATTTGCTTAGGGGAGCCGATGTCGCTTAGTTTAATCCTTGCTTCCCAGTATCCCGAACCTTTCCAATTTTGAGTAAAGAAGCCTGCATCCTGCCAACTGCCTCCATTATAATACCTTTTTACTTCTTGGAGCCCTGTGGTTTTAAATACATAATGATAATTAGCAGTAAAGGGGAGTGTCGGGTTCCACAACCAGGCATCGCCTGCGGAACTTCCGGAGCCCAGTAATGGATTTTGTTGAGGATCAGTATCAATATAAAAATGAAATGCTCTTGTTGAATCTGTCATATTTCCGGCTGGTGTTGAGCCTGAAAAACCGACATAAAGATACTCTTTATCCCATGTAACGTAACCTAAAATGGTTGTACCGCTTGTTGTATTAAATTTTTCGTTAGACGGATTAAAATCATTGTTCCCATCAATTGTAATTGTATGGTATGATTGAGCCGCAGCTATTGAACTAACTAAAA
>DAIRET010000112.1:2711-9341 GCA_036795455.1 Ignavibacteriaceae bacterium | reverse complement strand
GGCTGTCTTTTCTTTTTTTATTGGCAAGGTCTACTTTTGAGCAAGTTCACGGATTTGCTTTTTGTTGTATTTACCGATTGGAAAAGATGCTCTCGACAATTGCTGCTGTGTAAGGTAAGCTAAAAAATATGTCTGGTCTTTTACCGGGTCGGGAGATTTTTTCAAATGATACTTATCCGCTTCAAATACAACATTTGCATAATGCCCCGATGCAACTTTCTCAAATGAAGTGTCAATCTTATCATAAAACTGTCCGAACTTAATTAACTTGTTGCAAAAAATGTCCGGGTTTGGAGTTCTTCCAGCTTTTATTTCTGCGATTGTATAAGAGACGACTGTGTCCCAGTATTCAGTTTGCAAAGGAAGGACTTCGAGCGGAACACCGGCTTGTTCACATACCTGGCGTGCAAAAAGGAGGTCATCTTCCCAGGGGCAATCGCCAAGGAAAGAGAACTCATCCTGCAGCCAAATTTTTAGATAGAAAGCAGTTAAATCATGCCCTTCTTCTTTTAATAAACGTAATGCAACGGAGCTGTCAACTCCGCCGCTTAATAGTACTGCGACTTTCATTAATTCTTATTTTTTTGTTTGCAAGATAGTTTTATACTAACAAATTGTAAACAGATAATCGGAAATATAAGGTGTGTTTTCTTCAAAATACCTTTTTAGATTCCTCTTATGTATTAAATTTGAATATAAAATTTTGGAGATTATGAAAGTAACAGAACATTTATCACGGGCAAAAGAACCGGTTATTAGTTTCGAGATTATTCCTCCCAAAAGAGGAGGAGACATCAAAAGCATACTCGAAATTATTGAAGACCTGGCTAAGTTTCGCCCCCCATTTATCGATATTACAAGCCACCCCGCTGAAGTTATTTATGAGGAAACCGTAAGCGGTATTAATAAAAGGGTAGTAAGAAAAAGACCCGGGACGCTTGGAATTTGCGCATTAATTCAGAATAAATTCAATATTGATGCAGTGCCCCATGTTTTGTGTAGAAATTTTACAAGGGAAGAAACTGAAGACTTTTTGATCGAATTGAATTACCTCGGAATTGAAAACCTGCTTACTATTCGCGGCGATGAGAGCGGTTATACAAAACCGATACCCGCCGGAAGAAGCGCAAACAGGCACGCATTTGACCTCGTTAAACAGGTTACTGCAATGAATAACGGAAAATATCTTGAAGATAACCTACTGGACGCAAAAGCAACTAATTTTTGCATGGGTGTTGCCGGTTATCCCGAAAAACATTTTGAAGCCCCGAATCTTAAAATTGATATCCGCAACACAAAACAAAAAATCGAAGCCGGTGCTGAATACATAGTTACTCAAATGTTCTTTGAGAATAAAAACTACTTCGACTATGTGAATTCATGCCGCAGCGAAGGAATTGATGTTCCTATTATTCCGGGCTTGAAGGTTCTCACAATTAAACCGCATCTTACTAATATTCCGAAGAATTTTTTTATAAATATACCGGATGAACTTGCCGGGGAAGTAATGGAAGCAAGACCTGAACACGTCCTTGAAATCGGTGTGAATTGGGCGGCAAAGCAGGTGGAAGACCTTATTAATAAAAATGTGCCTTGTATTCATTTTTACGTGATGCAGAATGCAAAACCGATTAATCTTTTAATGAAGAAGTTAAACCTTTTTTAGCAGGATAGAAAATGCTTAAGTTGAAAAGAAATTTGATGAAGTTAAAATGGGGCGTTGCAGGTTTGGGAAGGTTCTCCGAAATGACTATGATACCAACGCTTATTAATATGCGGAGGACTAAACTATTGTCTGTTTACAGCGGAGATATTAAACGGGCAAAATCGATTGCAGATAAATATGCAATTCAAAACCATTATGGAAATTATGACGACTTCCTTAATTCGGGTATTGATGCGGTTTATATAGGCAGTATCAACTCCGATCATTATGAACAGGCTGTATTAGCAGCAAAAGCAGGAAAACATATTTTAATCGATAAACCGATGGCAATCACTTCAGACCAGGCAAAAGAGATTATCGAAGTCGCAAAAGAAAATAAAATTCAGGCGGCTGTTAATTATGTTTATAGATTTCATCCTCTTACTATAAAAGTAAAAGAGATAATTGATTCAATGCTGCTCGGGAAAATTATTTCAATTAACGGGCAATTTTGTATCAACCTGCCTCCGGGAGATAACTTCAGGTATAATAGAGAAGAAAGCGGCGGAGGAGCGATAAGGGATCTCGGAACTCATATTATAGATTTATTCCGCTATCTAATCGGTGAAATCTCTTCAATTGATGGAGTAATAGATAACGTTGTTTACAAAACCGAAGTTGAAGATTATGCAGCGGGGATGATCAAATTTGATAAAGGCAGCTACGGCTATTTTAATGTCGCTTATAGCGTACCAAGAGCATTTAACCGGATTGAAATTGTAGGAAGTAAAGGCTCGCTAAGTATTGATAACTTGATTGCCGGCAGATTCCTTTCTTCAGCAAAGATGACAATATTACTTGATGGTGAAGCGAAGAAAGCATTTAGGAAAAGAGGGAATAAACAATTACGCCTTCTTAAAAGTGTGAGTAAATCTTTCTTGCATAATACAACGCCGGAAGTTACGGGTTATGATGGTTACATTAATTTAAAATTGATGGAAGAATTCGAACAGAAATGTTATTCCGTAAAGAGTTAGTTAGATACTGTCATAAAGTATATGAAAAAGGTTTTGTTGCAGGAACCGATGGAAATCTCTCCATCAGATTTTCGGAGAATGTTGTTTTAATTACACGCTCTGCAATATCAAAAGGAGATGTAACCGAAGATGATATCCTTGCAAGTGATTTCAACGGAAACCCGGTTTACGGAAAAGGGAAAATCTCCACCGAAGTAAAAATTCACATCGAAGCCTATAAAAAACGTGAAGACGTAAAGGCGGTTGTTCATTGCCACCCGGTTTATGCAACATCATGCGCTACAGCCGGATTATCTTTGGATATTCCTGTATTCCCCGAAATAGTTTTATCGCTCGGTAGAGTTCCGCTGTGTGAATATGCAACACCGTCAACACCCGGATTAGTAGAAAGCATGCTTCCTTATATTGAATTTGCGAATGTCTTCTTATTAAAAAATCACGGTGCAGTTGCATTCGGTAAAAACTTGAAAGAAGCTTTTTATAGAATGGAAAAACTTGAACATTACGCAAAATCGATTTTCTTGATGAATCAAATCGGCAAAATTGAAAGAATTACGAACGAAAAATTAAAAGAACTCTACTCCCTTGCAGAAAAATCTTACGGGATTAAGTTAGATAAAAGAAACATGTACATTTAAATAAAGAATATCAGAATGTTAAATAAAGAAGAATTGGTAATCGGGTTGTTAGTGGGAGGAGCATCCCCTGAGAGACCCGTTTCAAAAATGTCGGGAGCCTCAATTTATAAGGCTCTTATCAAATTAGGTTATAAAGTAGTTGTAATTGACCCGGCTTATGGAGTTAATCAACTTGATAACGTTGAAGATTATTTTACATCAAATGATTTTCATCCTGTAAACCAAAGGAATTACATTGACGCAATAAATTTACCACTGTTTGATGAAGTTAATCTTGCTTTTATTGGGCTGCATGGAAAGTGGGGTGAAGACGGAACTCTGCAATCACTTCTTGAAATGCGCGGAATTAAATACACAGGCTCAGGCGTTCTTGCAAGCGCACTTGCTATGGACAAAATGATGTCGAAAACTATTTTCAGACAAAACGGTATTTCGGTTCACGATGGTTTTACGGTAACGGAATTCAAATATAAAATTGAAGATGTAATGAGCAGGATAAAATCATCATTCGGGTTTCCTGCCGTTGTAAAGCCGAATGATCAGGGTTCCACTTTCGGACTGACAATTTGCAGTATTGAGAATGAAATCGAAGATGCTCTGAAGAACGCATTTAAATATTCGGATACCGCAATCATCGAAACATTTGTTCCCGGCAGAGAATTAACAGTAGGAATAATTGACGGTAAACCGCTTCCCGTTCTTGAAATAAAACCGAAACACGAGCTGTATGATTACGAGTGTAAATATACTTCTGGTATGAGTGAATATATTGTTCCCGCTCCAATCCCGGAAGAAATCTTTTTAGAATTACAGAGAGAATCCGTTCTCGTCTATAATTCATTGGGTTGTAAAGGATACGCAAGAGTTGATTTCAAACTTACCCCCGGTAAAAAGTTTTATTGTTTTGAACTGAATACTTTACCCGGAATGACTTCGACAAGTCTGCTGCCCAAAATGGCAAAAGCTGCCGGAATTTCATTTGAAGAATTAATCGATAAAATAGTTGCTCTCTCTTTTAATGGCAGGTAAAAAAAATAAAATATTGCTTATCATTTATATAACTCTTGTTATTGTAGGATTGGTATATCTTACATTCAACGATTACGGTTTCCTTAAGTACTTGAAAGTAAAAAAAGAGAAAGAAAAAATCGAGTTGGAGATTGATTCAATTAAAGTGAATTCTGAAAAACTTGAAGGAGAGATTGATTCATTAAAAAGAAAAGAGCCGGCGAAAATTGAAAAAGTTGCCCGTGAAAAATATGGTGTCAGCCGTCCGAATGAAGTAATAATAAAAATAGAAGAAAAATAGTTGAAGTCCGATTTAGAAATTCCTAAAACTCCTTTGCCTGAAAGAGTTCGCCCAAAAACACTTGATGATTTCCAGGGACAGGAAAACCTTCTCGGTAAAGGGAAACCGATCCGCCTGATGATTGAGAAGGATGTCTTAAGTTCATTCATACTTTGGGGACCGCCGGGAACCGGTAAAACAACAATCGCGAAAATAATTGCGGAGAACACCAACTCCGATTTTTACCAGATCAATGCCGTCTCTTCGGGTGTAAAAGACGTGCGGGAAGTTATCAATAAAGCTAAAGAAGAAAAGGAGTTGAATAAAAGAACAATCCTTTTTATTGATGAAATTCACCGCTTCAATAAATCGCAGCAGGATGCTCTTCTTAATTCTGTTGAATCGGGATTGATAATACTTATCGGCGCTACTACGGAAAACCCTTCATTTGAAGTAATCCCTGCTCTCCGTTCAAGAATGAGAACTTATGTTCTCAATGAATTAAACAAAACCCATCTTGAAAATATTTTAAATAATGCCATTGATACAGATAGTTTTCTATCGCAGTTAAATATTGCTGAAGTGGATAAAGACTTTTTAATATTTGTTTCGGGAGGCGATGCAAGAATATTGTTGAATATTTTTGAGTCTGCCGTAATTCAGGAAATGGGGAAGGAAAGTATTATAATCTCAAAAGAAGTGATCGAGAATGTAATTCAGAACAAAAACATTATTTACGACAAAACAGGTGAAGGGCATTTCAATTTTATCTCGGCATTTATTAAAAGTTTGAGAGGCAGCGACCCGGATGCAGCGTTATACTGGATGGCGAGAATGCTGGAAGGTGGAGAAGACCCGCTATTTATAGCCCGCCGGATGGTTGTACTTGCTTCCGAAGATGTGGGGAATGCTTCACCGAACGGTTTAGTGCTTGCAGAAGCATGTTTTTCTGCGGTTCATAAAATCGGTATGCCTGAAGCAAGAATAATACTTGCTCAATGCGCTACCTATCTCGCTTCTGCACCTAAAAGTAATGCGGCTTATATGGGAATTGAAAAAGCTTTCTCGGATGTAAAAAACAAACCGCAGTATCCTGTTCCGCTGAATCTTAGAAACGCCCCTACATCACTTATGAAAAGTCTTGGCTACGGAAAAAATTACAAATACGCCCATAGCTTTGAGAATCATTTTGTCAAAGAGAATTATTTCCCGCAAGAAATGGATGGTTCACAGTACTACTTCCCCACAGAGCAGGGACAGGAGAAAAATCTTAAAGAGAGATTGAAGTTGTTATGGAAAGGGAAAAAGAAGTACGATTGATACTATCCACAACTCAAAGTATGAGCTATTGAAAACAGTTATTCAAACATTAAGTCTTTAAAGAACAAAGCCCTAAAATCGCAGTTTTATTACGATAATAGGGCTTTAAAATAGGGAAGCGGAGAGTCAGGGATTCCTCAAAGAGTCCTTCGGAGAACCCCGGAAGGACTTACTTTTCTGAATACAGGAAAGTGTCATTTAATCACATTTTGGCTCTTTAACCATTCCCTTCCCTCTTTACATTTGAAAAACATTTCCCGATTAAATGCCTCTTTTCTTGTCTGATATTCTTCAAAATAAATTACAACCCAAGGGCGAAAAGGTTTTGTATATTTTGATTTTCCTGCATTATGGATTTTAAGTCTGTCTTCGATATTCTGGGTAGAACCAAAATAATAAGAATCATTCTTCAAACTTCTTAACACGTATGCGTAAAACATTTTTCACCAATTAAAATAAAAAAGCTCATAACTAAACATGAGCTTTAAAGTTGCGGAGAGTCAGGGATTCGAACCCCGGAAGGACGTGAATCCTTAACGGTTTTCAAGACCGCCGCATTCAACCACTCTGCCAACTCTCCGTATTTATATTTTTTAGAAAACGGTTTGTAATTCAAGACCGCCGCATTCTCCGAAGGATGCTTCGCAAACCACTCTGCCAACTCTCCGTATTTATATTTTTTAGAAAACGGTTTGTAATTCA
>DAIRET010000112.1:0-2611 GCA_036795455.1 Ignavibacteriaceae bacterium | reverse complement strand
CCGCCGCATTCTCCGAAGGATGCTTCGCAAACCACTCTGCCAACTCTCCGTATTTTATGAAACGAACTGTTTCAATTTTGAAGTGCAAATATAAGCAATTTTCTTTTCCAGGAAAATTTTTATCAAAGAAATTTAATCCCCTTTTTCTGTAGATCGTCAACATGAAACCGGGAATCAAATCAATCTTTTTTTTCAATGCCGATAGTAGAGAATTTCGTATTTTTGCAATTAAAAATTCAATTTATGCCGAGAAAAAAACATAAAAAACAGAACGAAGTAAGAACCCTTCCGAATGTATTTTCTGACTTTGAAAATGATTCCACCCGCGAAAAGTTCAACCACTGGGTTGACAAAAATGTATTTACGCTTGAATTAGGCTGCGGCAACGGGGAATATTCAATTGCACTTGCAAACTCATACCCGCATCGAAAGTTTGTTGGGGTAGACAGAGCCGGGGCAAGAATCTGGAATGCAGCAAAAACAGCACTAAACAATGAAGTAAGTAATGTTGTATTCTTTCTTACTTACGTGGAAAAACTGAATAATCTTTTATCGGACGGAATTGTTGATGAGATTTGGATTCCCTTCCCAAACCCGCTGCCTCATAGAAGGTTAATGAAAAAAATAATTATTAATCCACACTACCTGGAGGTTTACAATAAAATATTAATCAGAGGGGGAAAAATTCATCTCAAAACAGATGATCAATTTCTATTTGATTATGCAAATGAAATTGTAATAAAGAGTAAACTTAGTGTCCATCATTCAGTTGATAATTTGTATTTAACAAATGGTCTGCCGGATGAAGCATACATCAGCACAAGATTTGAGAAACAACATATTGACGCAGGGAAAACAATTAAATATCTTTCATTTAGTTTCGAGTAGACAGCTTTGCAGATAAACAATCTTTTCATGTTTTTCACGGCTCGCCTTAATCCCTTTTTCTGTTTATTCTTATATCTTATCTTTCAACACAAAAATCTATTTAATATTTAGACCGGAGTTCAGACAATGAAATTTACTTTAAGTATACTTATATCTTTATTCTTATTCTCAAACTATTTGATTCCTCAACAGAACAATAAGGAATTCAGAAGTACCTGGGTTATAACCTGGGAATACATCAGTAGTTCAGGCACTGTTGAGCAGAAGAAAGCTAAAATACGCGGCATTCTTGATGACCATAAAAGAGCTAACATGACCTCCGTTTTATGGCAGGTTCGTCAAGCCGGAACCGCTTATTACAACTCATCATTTGAACCGTGGGGTTCTTATACAGGCGGAACTAACCCGGGATTCGATCCTCTTGCTTACGCAATTGAAGAAGCTCATAAAAGAGGTTTGGAAATCCATGCATGGTTCAATGTATTTGCTTCTGCAAGCACTGCATCAGGTGCCCCGGCACAGCAGCATCCCGAATGGATATGCAGGGATCAAGCAGGTAATCCTATGACGGCTAATTATGCACTTTCTCCGGGACTTCCCGCTGTTAGAAATTACCTATTGAATGTTGCAATGGAAGTTGTTCGCAATTATGATATTGATGGATTTCATCTTGATTATATTAGATGGAACGAATACACAAGTTCAGGTAACGATAAACCATTAACCGGGAAAGAAGCATTGTTAGACCGTGAACTTTCGGATGATGAAGTCAACAACCTAATTGAAAATGCTGCCGGAAGATATCTTTACGATGTTGAACATCCTTATAGCGGCGGTGTTCCTTCTGGATTCAGCAGTTGGGATAATTGGTGGAGATGGTCTGTTACAGAGTATGTTAAAAGTCTGCACGACTCCATCCAAACTGAAAAACCGTGGGTCAGATTATCTGTAGCTGCATTAGGAAAATATAACTGGACAAGCTGGTGTGGATACAGCGTAGTTTATCAAGATGCAGCTTTGTGGTTTAATGAAGGATACATTGATCAAATAGCTGGGATGCACTACCACTGGACTACAGGAAGCGGTTTTTACGGAATGCTTACAGGTTCCTGCCCTCAATGCTGGAGCCAGTTTATTCAACCGGGAATTGCTGCAGGCAGACACTATACGGTTGGTCCTCCTTCATACATTTTAAAGGATAATAATATTTGGGGAAACCATGTTGGTATTGTTAATAGCTGTAGAACCGTGAATTGGGTTGATGGTTTTCAGTTCTTCAGTTACGGAAGCTGGCGGGATAAAGAATACTGGAATGAAGCCGCTTCACAATTCTTTACTCAAAAAACAAAGATTAAAGCTTCAAAATTTATTCTTGATACAATCCCGGATGCCCCGCAGGTCAGCATCATTAAAATTGATTCTCTCAATTACCAGGTTACCGTTACTCCCCATGCTTCTACTGCGATTAATCAATGGTTTGCAGTTTACCGTTCGGAAGATGCAAATCTTAATGTTGATTCGGATGAAATAATTGAAATTGTCTTTGGGAACTCGGAGTTCACAGTTGCAGAAAGTTTTTCCGGTATGCAGGATTTTGACGGTGAATATACTTATTATGCTACAATGCTGGACAGGTATTGGAATGAATCATTAAAATCAAATTCTGTAACTACAGACCCGGTTCCTTCATATGCACCGGTTGTTATAGCATCGGTTCCGGCTC
>DAIRET010000111.1:0-9409 GCA_036795455.1 Ignavibacteriaceae bacterium | reverse complement strand
ATATTTATCTTTAGGGATGTTCATTTCCCTTAGTAATTTGTATGCTTCTTTGATAAGGTATTCATCATGTGTAGCAATACCTACATAGTTGCCGTCTTTTAGCATTTGTTTAAGAATATCAAGGAAATTATCTCTTACTTTTTGCCGTTCTTTGTATGCTATTGCTTCCGGTTCGATGTAAATACCTTTGCATAAACGGTAATTTGTTCCGAGCGAGTTTAGATTTTTTACATCGTCCAAAGTTCTTTTTAAGTAAGCTTGAACTACAACGCCGGTATTTGAATACTTTTCTCTTAATCTTTTATAAAGAGTAAAAGTTTTATCCGTAAAAGGAGAATCTTCCATATCCAGGCGGACAAAATTATTCATCTTTCCGGCTTTGTCAACAAGCTCAGCAACATGCTTGTAACAGAAATCTTCACTCAGTCCAAGTCCCATCTGAGTCGGCTTAATCGAAAGGTTAGCCATTAAATTATTCTCTTTGATCGCATCCAGCACTTCAGAACAAGCTTTTTTTGATTCCAATGCCTCTTCTATACTGCTAATTGCTTCCCCTAAAACATCTATTGTAGCGTGAATTCCTTTTGCATTAAGTTCTTTTGTAACTCTGATTGCATCTTGTAGGTTATCACCTGCTATATATCTTGATGAAAAAAACTTCACCAATCCTTTTGGCATGATAGTAACTATCGATACTATAATATTATTAATAAATGACACAATAAATCTCCATAAATTGACAACCAAAATTACCTTTTGATATGACTAAAACAAAATTAATAAAACTCGATTTGACTTAAGATAATGAGAGGATTTTCAGAAGTAGTTCTACTTTACTATTCAATTCTTCGATTGTTCCATTATTTTGAAACACGTAATGCGATTTCCCCTTCTTTTTTTCATCCGGCAGTTGGTTTTGTATTCTTTTAATCACTTCTTCCCGGCTGGAACCATCCCGCTTTATTGTTCTTTCAATTCTAATTTCATCGAAAGCGGTTACGAGGACTACATGATCAAACATCTTTTCCATTTTAGCTTCAAAGATAAGAGCAGCTTCTACAAAAACCGCTCTTTCTTTTGAATCACTGAATGCTTCTTTAATTTTACTTATAACAACCGGGTGAACAATAGAATTTATCTTCTTTACATTTTCCGGGTCTGTAAAGATTTTTTTTGCCAGGTAGGATGAATCAAGTTTACCATCCGGGTATACCTCATTCCCGAAAATTTTAATAATTGCTTTTCTAATCCATGTATCGGAATTCATTAATTCTTTAGCCAGCGGATCAGCTTTTATTACAAGAAAACCTTTCTCTTCAAGAATCTTGCAGAAAACAGATTTCCCGCTTCCGATACCGCCTGTTACCGCAATTTTTAACGGTGAAGAAATATTATTTCGCAAAACCTATCTTTCTTACTTCACGAATAACTGTAATTTTTATTTGTCCCGGGTACTCCATTTCAGTTTCTATTTTTTTCGCAATATCCTGGGCAAGTTTTTCAGCTACAATGTCGTCTATTTTTTCATGTTCAACAACAACGCGTACTTCCCTGCCAGCCTGGATTGCATATGTTTTTGCCACTCCCTCAAAAGATTTGGCAAGAGTTTCAAGCGTTTCAAGTCTTTTAACATAACCTTCGATAGGCTCTCTTCTTGCTCCCGGTCTTGAGCCGCTTATTGCATCGGCAGCTTGAACGAGTACCGCAATCGGATGCTCCATCTCCATATCTTCGTGGTGTGAACCGACTGCATTAACAACAATTGGCGGTTCTTTATATTTTTTGGAGATTTCATAACCGATTAGCGCATGAGGACCGTCGAAATCTTTATCAAGCACTTTCCCGATATCATGCATTAAACCGGCTCGTTTTGCAAGTATGGGATCAAGCCCAAGCTCAGATGCAAAAATTCCGGTTAAATATGCAACCTCCACACTGTGTTGAAGCAAGTTCTGCCCGTAACTTGAGCGATATTTCATTTTACCCAGCAAACGTACAAGCTCGTTGTGCATACCGTGAATACCGAGTTTTAGTAATGTATTTTCACCTTCTTTGAACATATCTTCTTCAAGTTCAATCTTTGTTTTTTCAACGACTTCTTCAATTCTCGCAGGATGAATTCTACCGTCTGCAATTAATTTTTCAAGTGAGACTTTTGCCACTTCTCGTCTGAATTGATCGAATGAAGAAAGAATAACTGCTTCGGGTGTATCATCAACAATAACATCTACTCCCGTAACCGATTCAAATGCACGTATATTCCTTCCTTCTTTACCGATTATTCTTCCTTTCAATTCATCATTTTGAATTTGAACAACCGATACCGTAGTCTCTACAGAATAATCTGAAGCTGTTCTTTGGATTGCTTGAACAATAACTTTTTGTGCTTCTTTCTTGGCTTCTTTTTTTGCTTTTTCGCAGATAGTTCGGATTGCTTTATTCGCTTCTTGTTGTGCTGATTGAACCATATTTTCGATGAGCAGATTTTTAGCTTCGGTAGCAGTTAAACCTGAAATCTTTTCAAGTTGAAGATTCTGTTCATGTTCGGCTTTTTCAATTTCTTTAAGGCGGGTTTCAAGTTGATTTTTAAGGGCGTTATTCTCCCTTTCGGAAACTTTATTTTCTCGTTCTTTTTTTAGGACAATATCGAGTTTCTTTTCAATATTTTCTTCCCTGTTAGAGAGTTGTTTCTCATGGTTTTGAAGTTTTTGTCTCTTTTGATTTGCTTCGCTATCAAATTCGATTTTCTTTTTATACCACTCGTCTTTTACTTCAAGAAGTTTTTCTCTTTTTAAATTGTTCGCTTCTTTTTGAGCATCTGCAATAATTGCTTTTGCGCGCTCTTCAGAAGAGACAATGCTTCTTTTGCCAACTTTGGAATTGAAAAACCAACCCAAATAGAAAAAGATAGCCACAATGACAACAATCATCGGTATTAGTAAAAATAGATCCATACCACCTCCGGTTATTTAAATATAACCGCAACCGTCGGTCTTGCAAAACAGGGAAAGAACCCTATTGTGCAATGTGGGAGACAGCCCGAATGCTTCTTGCTTCCTCCGTTACCCTAAGGTAATCCGACGAATCGGGTTGAGGCCTGCCTTACACATCGAAAGTCGGTCACCCATAGTTTTAAAGTTAGTTCTTTTATGTTTGTTTGACCGACAGCGCGGATTAAACTACGATGGTTCCGAATTAACCGAATTGTTAATTAGAAGCTTAATCTTTTTCAGTTTATTGTTCGCCTGTATTAAAAATTCCTTGTTTTTATTCCTTTCAAGGTGAAGGTCGTAAGCTATATTTAATGATGCAATAATCGCTATCGTTTGTGCCGACTGATCCGGCAGTTCAGCTTTTGTTTCTTCTAATACTCTATTTACATAAATAGCCAATTCTTTGGCAATTTCTTCATCATCCACTAATAAAGAATATTCTTTATCAAATATTTTAATTTTCAGCTTCTTCTTTTCCGGCATCTTTTCAGGTTCCATCAGACTATCCGTTATTAAATATCTGCAAGATGATAGTCAAGTCTTGCTATTAGTTCGGATATTTTTTCTTTAAGTTTTTCTCTATCAGTAAAATCAAGAGAACTTAAGAAACTTTCCTGGTTAAAACTACTTTTTAAACGCTCCAACTCTTCTTCAAGTTCATTAACCTTCAATTTGTAATACTCGTTCTCCCTGCTTAAAACACCTATACGCGTCTGCAGTTCTTCGTTGGTTTTTAATACGTCTTTGTATTTTTCAACCAGAATCGAAACTTGAGTTTCTATTAGCGCTAATTCGCCAACAAATTGTTCAGGTTTTATACTATCGGGCAATTAAACTCCTCTTAAAACGGCTTTATACTCTATTTTTATTTTTTCTATCAAATTGTAAAATTCTTTTTCTACTTCTTCTTCCGTTAAAGTTCTTTCATAGTCGTAATAAGCAAGCGAAAAAGCTAAACTCCTTTTATCGCTGCCAAGTGATTCACTCTCAAAAACATCAAAAAGTGATAATTCTTTTAGAAGCCCGGAAGAGTTTTTTCTAATGAACGATTCAATTTCGGTAAATTCGATTTTCTTATCAAATACAAAAGCAAAATCTCTTTGAATCTTCGGGTAACGTAATAATTCTTTAAACTTCTGCGGGTTACCGGAGAGCTTTTTGAACTCGTCTATTATTAGTTCATAACAATAAACATCTTTATCAATATCGTAACCTTTAAGGACCTCTTTACTTATCCTTCCACCGTACCCGATAACTCTATTTTCATACTTCTGTTCAAAACAGAAATCAAAAAGATTTTTCCCAACATTATTATATGAATACGGTATGAAATTGTCAAGATTTTTTTTCTTAAACAAGGCAAAAACATATCCTTTTAAGTCGAAAAAGTCGAAATTTCTTTCTGATGCATACCATTTCTTCTCATTTGCATTACCGGCTAATAAAACAAGTAATCTTTCCTGTTCTATAAAATCGTCGAATGATTCTATTTTCTCGTTTACTTTTTGAAAAACTTTACCTATTTCAAAGAGCATTATATTTTTCTCTTTTACATTAAGATTCTTTTTAACAGTCTCAATTCCGCCGGGGATTAATGACGTACGCAAAAAGGACATCTCTATACTTGAAGGATTAAGTAGCTTAATTGCATTACCTGTTAAGTTTGCCGATTTTTCACCCTGTAAAGTAGTGCTATACATTTCATTAAAACCTAAACCGGAAAGTATTTCTTTCAATTCAGACGTAAAGGATGTTTCATCTATTTTTTCCTGAAGTGTAATACCAATACGCGATATTGTAGGAATATTATCATAACCGTTAATTCTTGCTATTTCTTCTATCAGGTCGATTTCTCTTTCAATATCAGGTCTGAATGGAGGTACTGAAATAAACATACAGTCTTTATCCTCGCTAAGTATTTCGAAACCTAAACCTATAAAGATATTCCTGATTTTTTTATCAGGTATAGGATAACCGAGAATTCTTTCAACTTGTTGTTTTCTTAATGAAATTTCTTTCGGTAAAATCTTTGCGGGGTATACGTCGATTAATCCTTCAACAATTTCTCCACCGCTCATCTCGGCTATTAGTTGCGCAGCCCTTTCCGCAGCTAACGGAGTGATATGCGGATTGCATCCTCTTTCAAATCGATAAGAAGAATCCGTACTTAATCCCAAAGTTTTAGAAGTTTTTCTAACACTTGAAGGATTGAAATACGCGCTCTCAATCAGCACATTTTGGGTTGCAGTTGTTACTTCGGAATTTTCTCCACCCATAACACCGGCAATGGCGACAGGGTTTTTCGCATCGCAAATTAATAATGTTTCCGGGGTTAGCTTTCTTTGTTTCGAATCAAGCGTAACGAAATCAGAAACCGCTCCCGCTTTTTTAACTACAATTTTTTTACCGGATAATCTGTCAAGATCAAAAGCATGAAGCGGCTGTCCCAGTTCATATAAAATAAAATTAGTTACATCAACAACATTATTTATGGGACGTAAGCCGATAGATTTGATTCTTTGTTGCAGCCATAAAGGAGAATCTTTAATTTCAACATTAAGTACAACCTTTGCGGAATACCTCGGACAGTTAATCGCATCCTCTACTTCAACCGATGCAAACTCACTCACGTTTTTTTCCGAATGGGATTGTTTTGTTTCAGGCAGGTTCATCTTTCTGTTGTACAAAGCCGCGAGGTCTCTTGCAACGCCGATGTGTGACAGTGCATCCGGTCTATTCGGTGTAATACCTATCTCGAATATAACATCATTCAACTGCATTGCTTCGCTAAGAGTCATTCCTTCTTTTAATGAAGAATCGAGTACAAGTATACCCGAATGATCATTCCCTATTCCCAATTCGGCTTCGGAACAAATCATACCGTTCGATTCCACTCCTCTGATCTTTGCCTTTGAAATAACAATCCCGTTTTGCGGGACTATTGCTCCCGGTAACGCAAGTACAATTTTTTGTCCCGCATCCACATTCGGAGCACCGCATACAACTGTATGTTCTTCATCACCGGTGCTGACAATGCAAACGGTAAGTTTATCAGCTTTAGGATGTTTGTTCTTTTCTTTAACGTAACCGATTACAAAATTGTTAAACATTTTTTCCTGGTTTTCAACATTTTCAACTTCCAAGCCGACCATTGTCAATGCCGATTCAATTTCATCAATAGGAATACCGCTCAAATCGATATAGTTTTTAAGCCAATTTAAAGAGATTTTCAATTTTTACTCCATCATTAAAATTGTTTAAGAAATCTTACATCTCCGTCGAAGAACAACCGGATGTCTTTCATATCATACCTCAGTAATGCTACTCTTTCGATTCCCATACCGAAAGCATAACCGGTTACTTTTTCCGGGTCGTAATTCACATATTTGAAAACATTAGGGTCAACCATACCACAGCCGAGAATTTCAAGCCACCCGCTCTGTTTACAAATGCGGCATCCTTTCCCTTTGCAGATATAACATGTTATATCCATTTCTGCACTCGGTTCGGTAAACGGGAAAAAACTCGGGCGGAAGCGGTACTTCAAATCGGAGCCATAAAACTGCTTTGCAAATGCAACAAGTGTTCCTTTCAACTCGGCAAATGTAACACCTTCATCAACATATAAACCTTCAACCTGGTGAAACTGGCAGTGGCTTCTTGCATTGACAACTTCATTTCTAAAAACTTTACCCGGCATAATCGCCCGTACCGGAGGTTTATGCTTTGACATCACTCTTATCTGTACAGGTGATGTGTGTGTTCTTAAAAGGAAATCATTATTTATAAAGAAAGTATCCTGCATATCTCTCGCCGGGTGGTCTGCCGGAAAGTTCAATGCTTCAAAGTTGTAATAATCGGAATCCAGTTCCGGTCCTTCAAACACCGAGAAACCCAACCCTTTGAATATATTTTTTATTTCATCCATTGTTTGGGTTATTACATGTTTGGTCCCAATAATTTTATCTCTTGCTGGTAGAGTAAGGTCAATCCATTCTTTTGCAGTAGTAGCTGCAGATTCAAGTTCTTCTTTTTTGTTTTTAAATTTCTCTTCGGCAAGTTTTTTTAGAATATTTAATTCTTTTCCGATTACCGGTTTTTCTTCTTTGGAAACGTTTTTTAATTCTTCAAATAGAGCCGGTATGGAGCCGTTTCTACTAAGGTACTTGATTCTAATCGCTTCAATTTCTTTCAAGTTGGAAACGGTTAAAATGTCATTTTCGAATTCCGATGTCAGATTGTTGATTCTATTGCGCATAATTACTTCCGTTTAAATAGAAAAAGCCCTCCTATCTTTAAAATACATTAATAGGAGGGCAAAAATTAATATTAGCTTTGTACAAAATTAACTAAATCTGCAAATGCTTTCGGGTTATCAACGGCTAAAGAAGCTAACACTTTTCTATTAATGTCAACACCTTTAACATTCATTGCATGAATTAATTTTGAATATGACAATCCGTACTGTCTTGCAGCAGCATTAATACGAATTATCCAGAGACTCCTGTAATTTCTTTTCTTAAGTTTACGGTCTCTATATGAATGAAGGAGTCCTTTTTCAACTGAGTTTTTTGCAACAGTTAGAACATTTTTCCTTCTTCCCCAATAGCCTTTCGCTTTTTGGAGTATCTTTTTCCTGCGTGCCTTCGAGGCAACTTTGTTTTTTGATCTTGGCATACTTCACCTTTCTCCTTACTGAATCATTAATTTAACGTTAGGAAGGTTAGCCGTGTCGACAAGAGTGGCTTTACGGAGATTTCTTTTTCTCTTCCGGCTCTTTGAAGTCAAAATGTGACTCTTGTAGGCTTTCTTTCTTTTTAATTGACCGGATGCAGTTACTCTGAACGTTTTGTGGGCACCACGGTTACTTTTCATTTTGGGCATATTGTTTACCTATTTGTTTTTTTTACTTTTTTTCTGTGGAACAACTATTAAATTCATGTTGCGCCCTTCCATTTTAATAGGGCTTTCAATTTTTGCTACGTCTTGTATCTTTTCGATGAAACGATTTAACAATTCTTCCCCTTTCTGGGTATAAGCCATTTCTCTTCCTTTGAATACAACAACCGCTTTCACTTTATTCCCTTCATCAAGAAAGTTTATTGCGTGTTTGGTTTTGAATTCAAAATCATGCACATCTGTATTGGGATGGAAACGAATTTCCTTAAGAACCGATACTTGCTGATGTTTCTTTTGAGTTTTGTCTTTCTTCTGCTGTTCATATTTGAACTTGCCGAAGTCGATTATTTTGCAAACCGGCGGGTCTGCTTTGGGGGCTATCTCTACAAGGTCAAGCTCCCTTTCTCTCGCAAGCCTGATCCCGTCTTTTGTTAAAAAGACACCCAGCTGCGTTCCGTTTGAATCAATTACCCTTACTTTAGGGGATTTGATATCTTCGTTAATTTTTATTTCATCTACTTGAGCGATACAATACCTCGTTATTTGTTATTAAATTTTCTTATAAATTGCATCCGTAATTTGCTGAATTATTTCTTTAATTTCAAGTTGCCCTGTATCTCCAACCTTATGTTTTCTTACGGAAACAGTCCCGGATTTCTCTTCTTTTTCTCCAACTATCAGCATATACGGTATTTTTTGAGTTTCCCAATCACGGATTTTATAACCAACTTTTTCATTTCTTTCGTCAAGTTCAACAATTATTCCGCTCTTTTTTAAGTCGGCAGCCACTTTTTTGGCATACTCAAAATGATTCTGCGAAACCGGGATTACCGCTGCTTGAATCGGGGCAAGCCAAGCAGGGAATGCACCTGCATAATGCTCAATTAATATTCCCATAAATCTTTCAATTGAACCAAGCAAAGCCCTGTGAATCATAAATGGCTGATGTTCTTTTCCATCTTCACCAATGTATTTCATTCCGAAACGTGCAGGTTCGTTAAAGTCAAACTGAATAGTGCTAAGCTGCCATTCACGTTTTAACGCATCTTTAATTTTAATATCGATTTTAGGACCATAGAATGCACCGCCACCTTCATCCAACTCATATTTAAGATTTTCTCTTTCAAGGGCAGTCATTAAAGATTTAGTTGCTTTATCCCAATCTTCAACATCGCCAACTGAATCTTCCGGTTTTGTAGCGACATAGAATGTTAGGTCTTCAAATCCGAATGATTTAAGCATGAATCTTGAAAAGCGGACTACTTCAATAATTTCATCTTCCATCTGGTCATGCGTACAGAAAAGATGGGCATCGTCCTGTGTAAAACCCCGTACTCGAAGTAAACCATGAAGCGCCCCGCTCTTTTCGTAGCGGTATACAGTTCCTAATTCTGCCCAGCGTAACGGAAGATCGCGGTATGAACGGAGTTTAGATTTATAAATCATAATATGAAAAGGACAGAATTAGGAACTGATGAAATAATCCTGTACGTCAATACTCATCGGTGAATACATGC
>DAIRET010000110.1:0-9451 GCA_036795455.1 Ignavibacteriaceae bacterium | reverse complement strand
CCATCTGTGTCCCCATCCTTTTTTGTATTTCTCATGTGCGATTACAAGTGGGGCAGCTTGTGCTTCTTCATCATCAACAAACGAACCTTGTTTAGCAGTTTTAACAAGATTATAAACCATTACAATAACCCCGGTTAAATAGAGCAATCCTCCTAAAGACCTGATAAAATACATCGGGACAATCTGTAATACCGTTTCAAGGAAATTAGGGTATTGAAGTAATCCTTCAGGTGTGAATTGCTTCCACATTAAAGTTTGCGTGATTGCAGACCAATACATCGAAGAAGCATAAAATACTATCCCGAGAAAACCGATCCAGAAGTGAAAGTTGGCAAGTTTTTTTGAATAAAGATTGGTTTTATACAACTTGGGTATAAGCCAGTACAGGACACTAAAAGTTAAAAAGCCGTTCCAACCCAATGCCCCGATATGAACATGAGAAATTATCCAATCAGTATAATGGAAAAGTGCATTAACACTCTTTAGTGCTAAAAGCGGTCCTTCAAGTGTAGCCATACCGTAGGCTGTCACCGCTACTACCATGAATTTCAGAACCGGTTCTTCTCTTACTTTATCCCAAACTCCTCTCAGTGTCAATAAACCATTTATCATTCCACCCCATGAAGGAGCAATAAGCATAATTGAAAACACTGTACCGAGAGATTGAGCCCAGTCGGGTAACGATGTATAAAGTAAATGATGAGGTCCAGCCCAAATATAAATGAATATCAGAGCCCAAAAATGAATTATGGATAATCTATATGAATAGACAGGTCTATTTGCAGCTTTCGGAAGGAAATAATACATCAATCCGAGATAAGGTGTAGTTAGAAAGAATGCAACTGCATTATGTCCGTACCACCACTGAACCAACGCATCCTGAACACCTGCGTAAACCGGGTAGCTTTTCATAAAGGAAACCGGAATTTCGATAGAATTAATTATATGCAGAACTGCTACCGTAACAATAGTCGCTATATAAAACCATATTGCGACGTACATATGTTTTTCTCGTCTTTTAACAATCGTACCGAAAACATTTATTCCGAAAATAACCCAAACAACAGCTATAAGAATATCGATAGGCCATTCGAGTTCGGCATATTCTTTACTTGTAGTTAATCCTAATGCTAGTGTAACCGCAGCAAGTGCAATTATCAACTGCCAGCCCCAAAAATGAATCCAGCTTAGGAGATCGTTATACATCCTCGCTTTACATAATCGTTGGAGTGAATAATAAATTCCCATGAAAATCCCGTTCCCGACAAAAGCAAATATTACCGCATTTGTATGTATTGGGCGGATCCTGCTGAATGTTAGATACGGAATCTCAAAATTTAATGCGGGAATATAAATCTGAACAGCAATCAACAAACCGACAAGCATTCCTATAAACCCCCAGAATGCAGTAGCTATTGTAAATGCTTTAACTATCTTGTTATCGTATTTAAATGTCTCCATTTGCATCAAGACTTCTCCGAATTTAATTTATCAAAATTATTACCGAGCTTACTATCGGATTCATTCTCATCATCAAAAAGGATGCGTACCGACGGTGTATATTTATCTTCATACTGCCCCGACCTTACTGCCCAAAGAAAAGCGATGAGAAAACCGGCTGCTACAATTAAACTACAAATTATTAAAACGGCTATTACGCTCATTACAACAAACCTCTTCTTTTTCCTAAAAAAGATGTTGATAACGTAGCAAATAAAACTACCGAAATCGAGCTGACAGGCATTAAAATAGCAGCGAAGATTGGTGAAAGTAAACCCTGAACCGCAACCGAAATACCGATTACGTTATACATTAATGAAATTATAAAACTCATAACGACAATATTATTGCTTGTCTTTGCAAAATTTAAATACTTTACTAATTGAGGAAAGCGTGAAGCGTCCAGTATTCCATCGCAAGCGGGCGAGAAGTAAGAACTGCTTTCCGATATTGTTACACCCACGTAACTATTTGCCAATGCCCCGGCATCATTTAATCCGTCCCCGAGCATTAAAACTTTCTTCGATGATTCATTTAAGCGATTGATGTACTCTAATTTGTCAACCGGGGTTTGATGAAAATTCAGTTTACTTTCATCAGGGAAATAATTCAGCAGGTTTGTTTTTTCACCTTCATTGTCGCCTGTTATCAAATGAATTTCTTTATCTTTTTTCAATTCAGTTATGAGTGATTCAAGTCCTGCGCGGTAACTGTTTTTTATAAGGAAGAAACCTTTGTTATCTCTGTCAATACTAATATATACTTTAGTATTAAAATCACCTCTTGTTTCATTAACAAAACCTTTGCTTGCGATAAAACTTCTGCTGCCTGCTTTTACACTTTTGTTGTCAATTAAGGCTTCAATTCCTTCGCCGGAAATTTCTTCATAATCAGAAATTTTATATGTAGAAGAGCATTCACCGAGATATTCCGCTATCTTTAGGCTCAAAGGATGGGTAGAATTTTTTACAAGAGATTTGATAATTTCTCTTTCATAATCAGTAAATTCATTCCCGACAAAAGAGATTTCAAACTCACCTGATTGTGTAATTGTCCCCGTTTTATCAAACACTACAGTATCAATCTTATTCAGTCTTTCAATAACGGCTGTGTTTTTAAGGTAGAACTTGTTTTTGCCGAGGATTCTAATTGCATTTCCCATTGTAAAAGGTGTCGAAAGAGCGAGAGCACAAGGACAAGCAATAATCAGAACCGCTGTAAAAACATTTACTGCAGTTCTTATATCGTACTGAATCCAGTATAAAGCGGCAGCAAGAGCGATGAAGAGAATTGCCGGTGTAAAATACCTGCTAATTTTATTTGCAAGCATACTAACTCCGTGTTCTTCTTCTCTTTTGATTTTATTTTCATTCCACAAACGGGTTAAATAACTTTGCGATACTTCTTTTATCACTTCCAGTTCTATTGCACTTCCGGTTTGTCTGCCGCCGGCGTAAATAATTTCACCCGGATTCTTTTTTACGGGGAGTGATTCACCCGTAACAAAACTGTAATCAATATTCGCTTCACCGAGATAAAGAACTGCATCAGCGGGTATTAGTTCATTATTACGAATCACAATTTTGTCCCCGCTTTTCAATCGGGAAATCGGCATGGTTGATTCTATCCCCTTAACTTTTACTGATACAGCAAGCGGAAAAAACGATTTATAGTCTCTTTCAAAATTGAGGGTTTCAAAAGTTTTGTTTTGAAACAACCTTCCGAGATTCATAAAGAATAGTAATCCCGCTAACGAATCAAGATAACCGGCACCAACTTGAAATGCGATTTCATAAACACTTCTGAAAAATAGAAAGATGATACCCAGCGCAAGAGGAACATCAATATTGATAATCTTTCTTCTCAATCCTTTATATGCGGAGATGAGATAATCCGAGCCGCTGTAAAAGAATAGCGGAAGCGATATAATGATACTAAGCCATCCGAAAATTCCTTTCAGACCAAGACTTGATTCATCGATTGCAAGATACTCCGGGAAACTTAACAGCATTATATTACCGAAAGCAAATCCGGCAATCCCGATTTTATAATAAAGTTTTTTGTTTACGTCAACTTTTTTCTTCTTCTCAATCAGGTCATATTTTATTTCCGGTTCATAACCGATTGAAGCAAGAAGTTCAACAACCTGTCTTAACGTAATACTTTTTTTATTGAAAGTCAGTGTAAGAGTTTTATTCAGAAAATCTACTCTTGAACTTACAAAAGCGGGATTAATCTTGTGGAGATTTTCAAGCAGCCAAATACATGAACTACAGTGCATCGAAGGGATTACAAAAGATACACGGGCAAGATCGCCTTCGGAGAAATCGAGCAACTGTTTAATTAAATCTTCATCATCCAGGTATGAATACTTTTCTTTATGGAAGAATACATTCTGTTTTTTCCCCGGTTTATCTTCTATTGAATAGTATTTACAAAGCTGGTTTTCTTCGAGGATTTCATAAACAAGCTTACACCCTTCGCAGCAAAAATATTTATCTTCAATCCTAATCGTATTTGAAGGACAGTCATCACCGCAGTGATAACATATAATTTTTTCGTTTTGAAGAATTTCTTGTTTTAACATAATAACCATAATTTAGTAGAAGCATGCGATCGCTTCTATTAAAAAGCATAAAATTATTTTTTGTATTCATCCAATAAGTATTTAGCAATTGCTTTTGCCTCTTTCGGTTTTAATCCCTGGTTCGGCATAATGGGATAATCTTTATCAATTTTAACCGGGTTAAGAATGAACTCTGCTAATTGTTCAATTTTTCCTTCATACTTCGGAAGCACCGCATTATATGGGGGACCGACAACACGCTGATCAAATCTGTGGCATGCGGCGCACTTTTTATTATAAATATCTTCAGCAGACAATCCACCGGTACTGACAATACTCGCTTGGAGCTCTTTTTTATCTTTGTCATATTCTTCCGAAATAAGAAGAGAATGTTTCTTAGTTGAGTTTTTGAATGCGGTTTGTTCAGCTATAATTAGCGATAGTGATGATAGAAGAACAACCACGAATATCATTCCGCCCAATCTGAAAGAGGAATTCTTTATCATTGTATATAAGAAGTGGAATAGAAGAAAGAGCATTACTAATGCAAAAGCTCCGAATCCGAAAACTGAAGAAGATAATGCACTGCCGGGAAGTGAAGTAATATTAACTAATAATATAAAAGGCAGTAGTAATGCGAAAGGCATTATTATGAATGTAGTTCTCTTTTTAACAAAGTCTAAATAATCTTCTGGTGCTTTCTTCCCGCCTTCCCAATAGAAAAAATAGAAGAGAATTAGAGAGCCTGTCAACACAAATGATGCAAGTAAAAAATAAACCCATCTAAAAAAGACTGCACCGGAAGTAAACAGATATCCGATAGTCGATACTTTTTTCCATTCTTCGGGATGCATGGCTAATGTAAATCCTGCAATATAAAGATAGGTTGCTATAAACAGCAGTATTAATCCATAAAGACCTGTGTTTTTATTCAGTTTACCTGCACTGCTTTTATATTCTTCAACTTCATTAAGAATCTCAGGATTCAATCTATCTTTTGATGTTTCAGTTAAGCCTGCAATACTTTCAAATATCGTTTTTATTCCGAATGAATAACGGTAAATATAGACTAAAACAACACCGACTAAAATGAAGATGAATGAGAAACCGAGATAATCAACAGCAGGCATAGCGGCAGTGTGGAGCAGTTGTGCGAAAATCATAACCAAGGCAAGAAGAGGAAGAATTCCGAAACCGATCCCGACACTCTTATTGACAGTACACAACTCGATAATATCTTTCGCAAATCTTATGAAGAAACCGGAGTTATCGTTTCTCCCCTTCCTTCTGTAATAGAGAGAGAGTGTTGTTCCCGCAGTCAGAAGACTTATAAACGGAAGAAATAAGAACAACACCATTATAGTCATATAATGCAAGACTTCGATATGTTCCAGAGATTGCGGTAAAACCAGTTTATCTAAAAAATCCATTTCTTATTCCTAAACGATGATTAATAATTTATCGATTGAGACAACAATGATTACTATCAAAACAAAAAGATTGATAGATTTGAAAGCGAAAGAATAATTATCCGATTTCAAATTAAGCAGTTTTGATGAAGCAATAATCAGCCACAAGGCAAGAACTAAAAGAATATAACCGGTGTAAGATGTTTTTATTATCTCATAAACCGGGAAAAGTAATACGGTGATTGCTGTTACTGCAGTCCAAATAAAAGTCAACCGAATAAGCTGCTCTCTTGAAAAAACTTTTGTTAATGTCGGGAATCCAGCTCTTTCGTAATCTTTCCCGAGAGCCAAAAGCAGAAGCCAAAAATGTGGAACCTGCCAAATAAAGAAAAAGAAAGCAATCACGCCTATTTTCGGATCAAGCAATTCACCGCCGCCGGAAACCCATCCGACAACTGGAGGAATTGCTCCGATTAATGAACCGGGAATTACTGCAAGGGATGATTTTTTCTTTAAAGGTGTATAGACAACATTATACCAGAAGAAAGCAAGCCATCCTAAAAGTAAAGCTGTCAATCCCGAACCAAGATAAAGGAACATCGAACCCGTTAATGCTAGTCCTATTGCTAAAAGCAACACATCACGGACTGAAATTTTTCCAGCCGGTATCGGGCGGTTTCTTGTCCTTGCCATTAAAGAATCGGTTTTCCATTCCTGGTAATGATTAACGACTGCACTTCCGCAGGCTAAAAGAAAAATCCCCAATGCAGGTAGAATAATCGCTGTTGAAATTGTTCTGGCTGCAAGCACATATCCGAAAACTGTAGTTACAGTAACCAAAACCGTAATTCTTACTTTCGTTAATTCAAGAATGATATTTAATTTTTCTTTCAACATTTCTTTTCAATCTTAATTTGTACCCGGTACGGTTTCATTAAGTTTTTTAAGCTGATCTTCTACCCATGTATTATACTCGTCTTCCGGCATTACAACTACTTTTGAATACATATAAGCATGATGCAAACCGCAGTATTCGGCACACGCAATATCGTAAGAGCCTACTTCATCGGACTGGAACCAAACCATATTATCACGATTCGGTAAAACGTCTTTCTTAAATCGAAAAGCCGGCACGAAAAAACTATGGTTAACATCCACCGAAATTAGATTCAGCTTTACCGGTTTGCTTACCGGGACATAAAGCGTATCAGTCTTAATTCCGTTTTCATATTCAAAACCCCATTTCCACATTTGTCCCGTTACCTGAACCAGCATTGCATCATCAGGTGGATTAGAAAGGTCAACATAACCAACCCAGCCGTACCAGAACATTCCGAGTGATAGTAATACTGGAATAACCGTCCAGACTATCTCAAGAGTCAGATTCCCTTCAATATTCACCGCTTTTTTATTACGCTTCCGGTTGTACTTTATAACAAAAAAGATCATTAAAAAAGTGATTAAAACGAGGAAAGCGAATGATATTGCAACTATAAAAATGAATGCATTATCTACTTTGTCTATATAGTTACTTGCTGAAAACATTTAATCTCCGATCTGCCAGAATGTGTAATCAGAAAATAAAAGCACGAATGAAACGATTAGAAAAAATAGCGCCAGCCATACAAAGACTTTAAATATCCTGCTCTCAACTTTTAAATGCATAAAGATAGTGAGCACAAGATAAGATTTCACAGATGCAACAGTTAATGCGGTTGCAATAGTTAATGCTCCGAATTTTATACCTGCTACTGCAACTGTAAGTCCCGTTAGTATTAATAAAGCGAACCATACTAAAAAATATATCCCGAATCCAGGTGAGTGATTTTCATTGCTGCTCATAGTAACCTCAAGTAATCAAGTAGAATAGTGGGAATAAAAATATCCAGATAATATCGACAAGGTGCCAGTATAAACCGGCAGCTTCCAATCTAACGTAATTGTTATGAGTAATTCTGTTTTTATAAGTGAAAAATGTCATTACTCCGATTATCACAATGCCGATTAAAACGTGTAATCCGTGAAGTCCCGTCATTGCATAATACAGACCGAAGAAGAGAATTTCTCCGTTACTTTTTTCAAGGAGTGTTTCAGAACCGGGAAACAAGCCATGATGGAATTTAGCAGACCATTCAATATATTTATTGAACAAAAATGCAAATGCAAAAAGGATTGTAATCAGTTGAAGAAAAATCGACAACTCTCGCTTCCCTTTCTGAAGTGCGGCTATCGATAAAGCTATTGTCAAACTGCTTGTTAACAGAATTATTGTATTAATCGCCCCGAAAAGAGTATTTAACTCTTTTGCTGCAAGATGAAATTCCTGGTAATGGCTGAATTTGTAAACGGCGTATGCAAGAAAGAGCCCTCCAAACAGAAGCAGTTCTGTAAAAAGGAATAGCCACATTCCCATCCGGGAACCTTCATCGTCACGGTGCACATGAACAGCATGATCTACCGAACTCACTTTACCTCCTCTTTTTCAGTTAATACTTCTTCATTCATTTTATACTCATAAGGTGCTGCGGTAACAGTCGGAATTACATCAAAGTTCTCAAGGGATGGTGGTGTTTCAACCTGCCATTCAAGGGATTCGCCTCCCCACGGATTCTTTTCAGAAGTTTTTTCTCCTTTCAACAAAGCATAGATTAAATTTCCGAAGAGGATAATCAACCCGATAATTAATATCCACGAACCGACTGTTGAAATAAAATGATATGTATAAAACTCGGGGAGATAATCGTAATATCTTCTCGGCATTCCGAGCCAACCCATTATGAACATCGGGAAATAGAGAATATTGAATCCGATGAAAAGGAACCAAAAGCCTATCGCAGCTTTTTTTAAGTTATATTTTTTACCAAACATCTTCGGAAACCAATAATGCAAAGCAGCAAATATTCCGAAGCCGGTTCCGCCAAACATCACGTAATGGAAATGCGCCACAATAAAAGATGTATCGTGAATGTGAATATTCACCGATAAAGCACCTTGAATCATTCCTGTAAAACCGCCTATTGTAAAAAGAAAAATAAAACCAAGCGCATAAAGCATCGGCGGGTCAAGTTGAATTGAGCCTTTATATAGCGTTGCAACCCAGTTAAAAACTTTTACTGCACTCGGAATTGCAACAAGAAAAGTTAAAAGTGAAAAAACGAACATTGCAACATAGCTCATTCCTACTGTAAACATATGATGTGCCCAAACAAGCGAACCGAATATAGCTATTGCAAGACTTGAATAAGCAATAAACTTATATCCGAAAATTGTTCTTCTTGAAAAAACCGGAATAATTTCCGAGATAACTCCCATTGCCGGCAAAATCATAATATAAACGGCCGGATGGCTGTATATCCAGAACATATGTTGATACAGCACAGGGTCGCCGCCCAAAGCCGGATCAAAAATCCCGAATCCGAAAACTCTCTCAAACACGACTAATAATAATGTAATTCCGACTATCGGTGTTGCAAGAATTTGAATCCAAGAAGTTGCATACAATGACCAAGTAAAGAGCGGCATTTTAAACCAACCCATTCCCGGCGCTCTTAGCCGGTGAATCGTAGTAATAAAATTCAACCCGGTAAGTATTGAGCTAAAGCCGAGAATAAAAGCTGCAAACAAAGCCGGAAGCACATTCGTATTTGTTCTTACGCTGTACGGAATGTAAAAAGTCCAGCCTGTATCAGCGGGACCACCGGGCAAAAATACTGATGTAATTGCCATCAATCCACCGATAAGGAAAAGCCACCATGAAAGCAAGTTTAATCTTGGAAAAGCAACATCCTTCGCTCCTATTAAAATCGGAAGGAAGAAATTTCCGAAGACGGCAGGCAGCCCGGGAATGATGAATAAAAATATCATTATAATTCCGTGTAATGTAAAGAAGGAATTATATGTTTGCGCATCCATTATAGTTTTACCGGGAGCAATCAATTCAAGCCTCATCAAGAAGCCGAATGTAACTCCAACCGCA
>DAIRET010000311.1:0-1860 GCA_036795455.1 Ignavibacteriaceae bacterium | reverse complement strand
TACTACAAATTTCGATGAAAAAAATATAGTGATAGAAGTTGCAGATACAGGCTCCGGTATTGAACCTAAAATTATTAAAAAGATTTTTGACCCGTTCTTCACTACTAAAGAAATAGGAACCGGAACAGGACTCGGGCTGTCGGTTTGTCTCGGAATTATTGAATCGCACAATGGAAGAATTGAAGTTGAAAGTGATCCGGGTTTCGGAACTAAAATGAAAGTGTTTTTACCAACAGAGGGAAAGAGTGAAACTATTAATAATTGAAGACGAAAAAATAACCCGCATTTCTCTTTCAAATACACTGAAAGAAGAAGGCTACGAAGTATCAACCGCTGAAAACGGTGAGGAAGGATTAATTAAATTCAAAGCCGAATTACCGGACATTGTAATTACAGATCTTCGCCTGCCCAGGCTTAACGGGATGGATATTCTTACTTCTATTATTTCTATTAAACCTGACTGCAAAGTAATATTGATTACTGCTTTTGCTACTGTTGAAACTGCAGTAAAAGCTTTAAAAATCGGTGCATATGACTACCTAACAAAACCTTTTTCGCCCGAAGAACTTCTTTCGATTCTTCGTAATATAAAACAATTGCAGGTTGTAATAAGCGAAAACATCGAGCTGAAAAAACGTTTGAACTTGCTGGAGAATAAAACAATAATAGGAAACTCACCTGTTATGAAAAAACTGGTTGAAATGATTAACCACGTAGCACAAAACGATTCAACTATTTTAATCGAAGGTGAAAGCGGTACAGGGAAAGAGATTATTGCACGCGCTTTACATCAAGCAAGCCCGCGTAGAAACGAAAATTTTATTACAGTTAGCTGCTCAAGTATTCCCGAAAACTTATTCGAGAGCTTACTGTTCGGGCATGAAAAAGGTGCCTTTACAAGTGCCATCAAAAGACATATCGGTTATGTTGAATCTGCTCATAAGGGAACTCTGTTCCTGGATGATATTGATGATTTCCCGCTTGTAATGCAGATTAAATTATTACGCGTACTGCAGGAAAAGGAAATAACACGCGTTGGAGGAAATGAAAATATCGAAATTGATACGCGTATTATTTGCGCTACAAAAATCGACCTTAAACAAAAAGTTGAAAAGAAAGAATTCCGTGAAGACCTTTACTACCGTCTTAATATAGTACCGGTGAAAATTCCGCCGCTGCGTGAAAGGAAAGAGGACATACCGCAGCTATTGGAGTACTTCTTTAAAAAGTATAAGGCAGAGGATAAACTGAAACTCATTTCAAACCAGGTTTTATCTAAATTACTTTCATATGATTGGTACGGCAACGTAAGGGAACTTGAAAATATAGTTCAACGGATTATTGCTCTTTCATTTTCCGGAAGTATTGATATTACTATGCTTGACCTGCCTGAAATAAACAAAAGTAGATTTAAAGCCTCCTCCGAAAAAGAATACCCGGCTCTTGAAGAGTACTTATTTGATAAGGAGAAGGAAATAATCGAATGGGCTTTAAATAAAAGCAATAATAATGTTACCAGGGCTGCAAAACTGTTAAAGATACCGCGTACAACACTTAATAGTAAACTGGAACGATTGGCATTAGCTGACCGCTTTTAGTTGAAGTGTTGCTAAGGTTCGATTGTTATTTTTGAATGTTCGGGCAAAACTACGGGGAAACTTTAACACGGGTAAATTGGAATCTTTCTTCCCACTAAGTTGATGAATTTGATAATAATTGAATTTCAGTCATTAAATAGACATACCGGTAAACCTATGAACAATGCACCAAAATTTGCCCAGGAGCCCGTTGTTCACGTTAACAACGCACTAAAATTTGCCCAGGAGCCCATTGTTCACGTTAACAATGTATCAAAATGGA
>DAIRET010000009.1:0-40736 GCA_036795455.1 Ignavibacteriaceae bacterium | reverse complement strand
TTACTCCATTTTTTTCGCTTTCACCTCTCCGAATTTTCTTAAATTTGATGGTTTAATTGTAAATTTTTTCAAAGAAATCCGAATGAACGACACAACAGGAATTAACGGTAAGAAAATCGTAATTAAAGGTGCAAGACAGCACAACTTAAAAAACATCGACCTTGAAATACCCCGCAACAAACTTATAGTGTTTACAGGAGTAAGCGGCAGCGGTAAATCTTCTCTTGTGTTCGATACAATTTATGCTGAAGGACAAAGACGTTATGTTGAAAGCCTCTCTTCATATGCCCGTCAATTCCTCGAAAGGATAAACAAGCCCGACGTCGATATGATACTTGGTATTAGTCCCGCAGTTGCAATCGAACAAAAAACAGGCTCGAAAAACAGCCGTTCAACTGTAGGTACAACAACAGAAGTTTACGATTATCTCCGGCTTCTTTTTGCACGCATTGGAAAAACAATCTGCTTTAACTGCGGAAACGTCGTTACTAAAGCTACTACCGGCACTGTAACCGAATGGCTTGAAACAAATGATGATGGGGCAAAATTTTATTTAACCTTTCCGTTAAAAGACCACCAGGGTCGCTCGGTAAAAGAAGAGATTGAATTCATAAAAAAACGGGGTTTCTTCAGAATATTCAATGGAGATAATTTTATTGATTTAAGTGAAGAAGATTTTATCCCGAAGTCGAAACAAGGAGTTTATATAGTAGTCGAAAGATTCAAAGTAACTAAAGGAAGAGTAAGGGAAAAACTTGGCGAATCAATTGAAATAACTTTTAAAGAGGGAGAAAACCGGTTGGTTTTAATTAACGCCGATACCGGTGAAAAAAAGGAATTCAACCGATACTTTGAGTGCTGCGGAATACGGTACGAAGAACCGGAACCGAGATTTTTTTCATTCAACAATCCGTTTGGTGCCTGTCCCGTCTGCCAGGGCTTCAGCCTTGTAATGGGAATAGATATGAATCTTGTCGTTCCTAATCCCAATCTTAGCATTATAGATGGAGCGATAGCCCCATGGCGTTCTCCAAAATATAGCGCAAACCTTAGGGAGTTGGTACAGCTTTCTAAAAAATACAAAATCCCTTTGAACGTACCATTTAAAGAATTACCGGAAGATAAAGTAAAACTAATTATAGACGGGTTCGAGGACTTTATCGGTATTACTAAGTTTTTTGAAAAGTTAGAAAGTAAAAACTACAAACTCCACGTTCGTATTTTTATAAGCAAGTTCCGGGGTTATACAACGTGTTCTGCTTGCAAAGGCTCACGGCTGAGAAGAGAAGCATTGCAGGTGCAGATTGAAAGACACTCTATACATGATGTTGTCAAACTTCCGATTGAAAAATCGTTGGATTTCTTTTTAGGATTAAAACTTTCCGATTACGACTTGCAGGTCGGGGAAAGAATTCTGAAAGAGATAATAAAAAGATTAACCTTCCTGAATGATGTCGGACTTGGTTATTTAACTCTTGACAGATTATCCTCGACTCTTTCAGGCGGTGAAACACAAAGAATAAATCTTGCCACCGCACTCGGTTCGTCCCTTGTAGGAACACTTTACGTTCTTGATGAACCGAGCATTGGACTGCATCCAAGGGACAATGCAAGGTTAATTAAAATTTTAAAAAATCTGCGGGACATAGGCAACTCCGTTTTAGTAGTTGAACACGACCCCGAAATGATGCAGAATGCTGACATAATTATTGATATGGGACCGAAAGCCGGACAATTTGGTGGGAATATAGTTGCAAGAGGGACTTATGATGAAATTGTAAAAAATCCTTCTTCAGTTACCGGGAAGTATCTTTCAGGGGAAACAAGAATTCCGATTCCTTCCGAAAGACGACGCGAGAAAAGAAAATTCATTAAGATAGCAGGAGCAAGAGAAAACAACTTAAAAAACATTGATGTTGAAATTCCGTTGAACTCATTTGTAGTCGTAACAGGTGTCAGCGGTTCGGGAAAGAGCACCTTGATACATGATGTTCTTCACGGCGGAATTACAAAACTGATGGGAATGAATCCGCACAGAATCGGCAAGTACGATGAAATAACAGGAATCAATTATCTCGACAATATCGAAATTGTTGATCAGTCGCCAATCGGAAAATCTCCCCGCTCTAACCCGGTTAGCTACATTAAGGCATTTGAATTAATCCGGGAAATATTTGCATCCACACACCAGGCAAAAACAAGGAAATATGCACCAGGCTATTTTTCATTCAACATTCCCGGAGGCAGGTGCGAGACATGCCAGGGAGAAGGTTTAATAAAGGTAGAAATGCAGTTTCTTGCTGACTTATACCTTGAATGCGAAGACTGCAAAGGTACGCGTTACAAAAAGGAAACAAGAGATATTACTTACCGCGGTAAAAATATTGTTGATGTTCTTAATATGACGGTTGATGAAGCCATTCTTTTTTTTGAGGGGAATAACAGGCTTTTAAGGCTCCTGCAAATTCTATCCGATGTCGGGCTTGGCTACATAAAATTGGGACAGCCTTCAAATACTCTTTCAGGCGGAGAAGCGCAGAGAATAAAACTTGCCCTTCACCTTTCGTCAAGAAGAGAAAAAGAACACACTCTTTTTATATTCGACGAACCGACAACCGGGCTTCACTTTGACGATATTTCAAAGCTATTAAACTGCTTCAACATGCTGCTGGAAGCAAATAATTCAATAGTAATAATTGAACATAATCTTGAGATTATAAAATGTGCCGATTATATAATTGACCTCGGTCCAGAAGCTGGCGAAAAAGGGGGTGAAATTATTGCAACGGGGACACCCGAAGAAATAGCTGCGAACAAAATTTCCTGGACAGGTAAATATCTCAAGGAATATTTAAAATAGACTATAGCCTATTAGCATAACTTTGAAGCAGATAGCAAACAGAGATATACGCGAAATTTTTTTTAATCTTCTTGAATTTTATATATGATTGAATTGAGCATTGGCAAACAATTCCTATAAACAAGAAAGACAGTTTTTCACCAATGAAAAAAACATTCCCTTCGTGTTAGTTTATACTTTGACCATATTGTTTGTACAGAAAAAAAGACACAATCATTTTATTTATGACAACATTTTTAAAAGAATTTTGCATTTCTATTCCAAATCGAGCAATAAATTATTTTCTGTTTTCTCCTTTTTATGGCATTATTGTTGAGTGGTAATTACTCGAATTAATCCATTTACAAAAAATAAGAAAGGATGAACTAATGAGATACTTATATGCGATTCTCTCCATTTTGTTTATCACAACCACTATTACAGCACAAAACTTTATCGGAAACGGTGAATACATTATAGTATCCGCCCATAATGAAAAAGTATTTGACGTTGCAGGAGCAAAAACAAATAACGGAGCTAACCTTGCCGTTTGGGAATATAATGGTCAAAAGAACCAAAAATTCATTGTAACTTTTTCAGATAACGGAGAATTTACGATTACTTGTTCACATTCAGGAATGAATGTGAATATTGCAAACGATTCACAAATGGACCTCGGGAATGTTAACCAATGGCAAAACAATAACGGCGCCGCTCAAAAATTCATTTTAGAACCTGTTGAAAATACAGATATGGTGATGATAGTCTCCGTGTTAAGCGGTAAAGCTTTAACGCTTGACCCGAACTCCGGTAACATAATCCAGATGAGCAAACCGGCAGCAGACGGAAAACAGGGCGGAAATCTTAATCAATGCTGGAGATTTGCACAACGGCTTACATTCCAGAACGAAGGTTCACAAAAGAAGCTTGATGTTCAGGGAGGACTGAAAACCGCTGGAACAAAGCTGCAGATTTTCGACAGTAACAACTCAAAAGCACAGGCATATGATTTAATACCCGTGATAAATTCAAACAACTTTTATTTAAGAAATATTAATTCTTTTAAGTATTTAACTGTAACAGAAAACAACAACGCTCCCGGAGCAGTAATTGAGCAGAATGACTTCAACATAATGGCACTTCAAAAATTCGAGACTGAAAAAGTATCAGAATACTCATATTATATTAAACCGGCTGGTTCACAGTTTGTTTTAGGTGTACAGAATAATAGCAATATCAACGGTGCCTATGTTATGCTTGCCGACAAGCAATCAACAGCAACCCAGCACTGGAAATTCTACAACTACGATCCGAAAAGTGCATCTCAGCATGCTAAAGAAGAGTTAAAAGATGCAGGGAAAAAGGTTATTGATAACGTACAAAATACCGGTTCAAAAGTAGTTGACAAAACAAAAGAAACCGGCTCCAAAGCAGTTAACAAAGCTAAAGAAGTAGGTAAAAAAGCAAAGAATAAACTTAAAGGATTATTTAAAAAATAAGAAACTGAAGCCTAATATTAGAATCCTTTGGGTCAAATGTTTGACTCAAAGGATTTTTTTTGTCATTATAAAAGGAAGCCAAGATGTAATAGTAATTCACTTCTGTCCTAATTGGGTTCATATAGTCGTTTGGTTGAAACTATTTACATCGGATTTATTATCGAAATTGAAAAAATCTCACTAATTTGCGACACTTATTTTTAAATTATTAAATATTTATCATGAATAACATTGGAAATTAAATGAACTACTGGAATTGGGATATTGAGAACAACGAGTATTTACAAAAAACTATAAAGAGATGCAGGGAGAATGATATAATTCTTCCGACATTTAATCAACTGAAACAACCGGAACAGATACCGGAAAAAATTAAAGTGAAATTGGAATCAATCAAGCTGCAAGATATTCATCCATTGAATTTATTCCGTATCAATTGGGCGAATGATCCGGTTACGGGAAAAATTGGCGGTATTAATTTTCTCGAAATACCGAAAACGATTACCGGAGTTAATGCAAGAATCATCGGTCTTGTCGGAAAATTTTTCCCGACTGGCGCTCATAAAGTCGGTGCAACATACGGTTGCCTCGCCCCATATATGGTAACAGGAAGATTCGATCCGGAATACCACAAAGCCGTTTGGCCTTCAACCGGAAACTACTGCCGCGGCGGGGCTTTCAACTCAGCTTTACTTTCTGTTCATGCGGTAGCTATTTTGCCTGAAGAGATGAGCCGCGAACGTTTTGAATGGCTCAAAGAAATCGGTGCCGAAGTTTATGCTACTTACGGCTGTGAAAGTAATGTAAAAGAGATTTATGATAAATGCCACGAACTTGTTGCAAAAAGCGATGAGTATCTTATCTTCAATCAATTCGATCAGTTCGGAAATTCAATATGGCATTACGAAATCACCGGCTACACATTTGAAAAACTGTTTGAGCAGATAAAAGAGAAAAACCAGCGTATTGCAGGTTACGTTAGTGCTACCGGTTCTGCAGGAACACTCGCAGCCGGAGATTACCTCCGTAAAGTAAATCCGTTAATCAAAGTTGTAGCATCGGAAGCACTTCAATGTCCAACTCTTTTAATGAACGGTTTCGGCGGACATAGAATTGAAGGAATCGGAGATAAACATGTACCATGGATACACAACTCTAAAAACACGGATGCTGTTTGTGCTATTGATGATGAAGAGCCGTTGAGAATTCTCCGTTTGTTTAACGAACCAGCTGGTCAGAAATTACTTAACCAGATGGGTATCGACAAAAGCACAATCGAAAAGCTACCTTTCCTCGGTATTTCATCAATCGGTAATTTGATAAGCAGTATTAAACTTGCGAAGTATTACGAGATGAATGAAAACGATGTGATCTTTACAGTGTTCACTGATTCATCCGACCTTTATCAATCACGCTTAAAAGAAATGAATGAGAATTGGGGAAAATACTCAGAGACTCAAGCTGCAATTGATTGGAATTCAGTCGTAAAACATCAGGGTATTGATTACTTCAAAGAACTTTCTTACTATGATAAAAAAGCAATCCACAACTTAAAATACTTTACGTGGGTTGAACAGCAAGGGAAAGATGTTGGTGAATTGAATGCACAATGGTACGACGAAAACTACTGGGAAGAACGATTTTCTGTTGTGCCTAAGTGGGACGATTTAATAAGTAAATTCAATGATGAAGTAGGATTAAAACTATAAGCAGTTGAAATGAAAACGCTCAAGAATGTTTTTGTTAACACGCATGATAACTGCCTCCGGCTTGCTGATATTCTATTCGACAACCGGGTAAACCTGGTAGAATTTCATTCTGCAAGAGAGATAGAATGGAATGAGATCAATACCCGTGAGAAGTTATTAGCATTCATTAGTTTACTGCCCGAAAGAATATCCGAACACAATCCAAATATTATTGATGGGAAGTATTCATTAGCTATTCCGGGCGCTATTGATCCGCATGTGCACTTCGATACACCGGGATTTGAATTCCGTGAAGATTTTGAACACGCTTCACGTGCAGCCGCAACTGGTGGGGTTACAGCCATTATTGACATGCCTTGTACGTCAATCCCGTCGGTTACCAATGTTGATAGTTTTCAAACAAAACTTAATGCAGTAAAAGATAGAAGTCTTGTTGACTTTGCATTCTGGGGAGGCATTGGAGGGGATTGCTTTACTAACAGAGAACAATTGAAAAAGAATATTTTTGAACTTGCCGATAAAGGAATAGCCGGGTTCAAAGTGTATGTCATTTCCGGTATGGAAGACTTTAAAGACTTAACCTATGAACAAATCGAATCTGTCGCAGAAATAGTAAAGGGAACCGGTAAACCGCTTGCGGTTCATGCGGAAGATAAAGCAATTGTGCTGACAGAACAGAATGATAGAATTAGCCGGGGACTTAATTCATGGCAGGACTACACTGCTTCAAGAAGTATTGAAGCCGAAACTACGGCAGTAGCTAAACTTGCAAAAATTGCTGAAAGAACCGGCTGCAGAGTTCATATCGTTCATTTGAGTTCTGCCGAAGGATTAAATATTGTAAACGGCTATCATTCGGAGAAGGCAAATTTTACTGCCGAAACATGCCCTCACTATCTTCACTTCACTCAAAAAGATTTTGAGATTCCGGCAATCAGAAATTATTTAAAAACTGCACCGCCGGTAAAGTTTGAAGAAGATAAAGAATCCCTCTGGCGTGCATTAGCAGAAGAGAAACTCGTTTTCGTTACTACAGACCATGCGGGGTGCAATCCGGATGAAGAAAAATCTTCCGAAAACTTTTGGAGGGTTTACGGTGGTATTCCAGGTGTTGAGCATCGTGTACCGTATTTATTCAGTGAAGGATTTTTGAAAAACAGAATTACACTGAATCAAACAATACATTTATTATCAACCAATGCAGCAGACTTCTTCCAGTTGCAAAAGAAAGGCAAATTAGCAGTTGGTTATGATGCGGATATATCGCTTATAAATCTTTGGGCGTCTGAAACTATTACTTCTTCCAAAATGCACAGCAAAGGGAAGTATACCCCGTTTGAAGGACTGCAATTAAATGCAGTTGTTGAGAAAACTTTTTTAAGAGGTAATATGATAATGAGCAGAGATGAAAAATTCTTCGGTAAAATCGGTTACGGTAAATTTGTGGAGTGTAAGTAATGGGAATAACAATTTCTAATGCGTGGATTTGTTCAATAAAGAATCGCACAATCAAGCCGGTTTTTGGAAATCTCATTATTGAAAAGGGAAAGATAACATCCATTCAAAAAGTTGATTTTAGTACTTACTTAAAAGGTGAAAGTAATAAAAACAAGAACTCCTTTAATGCGGGTGGAAGAGTAGTTACAATTCCGAACGTAAATTTTCACGAGCATATCTATTCCCGTCTTTCAAAAGGACTGCAAGTTTCAGGTACCTCGGATTCTTTTTATCACATACTTGCTAATCTCTGGTGGAAACTTGACCGCTCTCTAAATCTCAAAATGATCGAAGCTTCGGCAAGGATGACTGTGATTGAATCAATCCGTAATGGTGTAACCTATATTATCGATCATCACTCTTCGCCAGTTTACTCAAAGGGAAGTTTGAAACAGATTGCCGATGTAGTGCGGCAGCACGACCTTAGAGGAGTACTTTGTTTTGAAACAACGGACAGAAACGGAAAAGTTTTTTCAATAAATAGTCTGAATGAAAATACCCGGTTCTTTGAAAATGAAACCAACAGCAACATTAAAAGCATGTTCGGTTTACATGCGTCGTTCACACTTGAGGATTCGACCCTCAAAAAAGTATCCGATTATATTTCCAAGAACGACATGGGTATTCATATTCATCTTTCTGAAGATGCAACCGACAAAATGTTGAGCAAAAAGAAATTCGGGAAACTTCCTCTGCAACGACTGATTGACTACGATCTTCTGAATCCCCAAAGTATCCTTTCGCACTCCATTCATCTTACAAAAGATGAATACAAAAAAATCGTTAAGTATGGAAGTGCAATTGCATTAAACCCGGAATCGAACATGAACAATTCAGTCGGAATTAATAACTTCAAATTAATTCCGGGTGAACTGCCTCTTCTTTGCGGAACAGATGGAATGCATGCAAATCCGGCGAAGTCGCTTAAACTTATTTTCTTGTTGATGCGTCATTCCGGTTTTTCATTTGAGGAGGCTTTCAATAGAATAATCAATATTTACTTTAACCAGGTTGATTTCATCAAACAATATTTCCCCGACTTCTCAACTCTCAATGAAAATGACCGGGCGGATTTTATTATACACGATTACATTCCGCCTACTCCGTTCAGTGAAAATAATTTTTGGGGACATTATATATACGGGATACTTGATTCACAGATTCACTCGGTAGTTCAAAACGGCAATTTTTTAATGAAAGAGAAAAAACTTACCGGCATAGATGAGTCCGGGGCTTATAAAGATATCTTTGATACAGGGAAGAAACTATTTCAACAATTTAAGAAAACAGAAAAAGCAGACAGAAAAAAATCATGAACACTTACAACACAATTAACGAACTTGCAAAAAAATATGAATCGTATACCGCAGAAAACCTTTCGAAGGTCATTCGGCAAAAATCATTAAGCACACAGGAAGAAGGCGTTGTCAATGAACTAAAACGTCAAATGGAAGAAGCCGGGTTTGATGAGGTTAGTATTGATAAACTCGGGAATATTATCGGAAGAATCGGAAACGGTAAAAAAGTTATCGCAATTGACGGACACATTGATACGGTTGATTTAGGTAATCTTGAAAACTGGAGTTTCGATCCACTCGGTGGTGAAATCAAAGACGGATTTGTTCATGGCCGCGGTTCCGTTGATCAAAAAGGTGGTCCGGTTGCTGCTATTACTGCATGTAAAATATTGAAAGAAATCGGTTTCCCTGAAGATGTAACACTCTTAGTTACTGGGACTGTAATGGAAGAAGACTGCGATGGACTATGCTGGAAATATCTCGTCGAAGAAGAAAAAATAAAACCGGATGTAGTAATCGTTACGGAGCCGACGAACTTAAATATTTATAGGGGACACCGAGGCAGAATGGAAATCGAAGTTGAATTCTTCGGTGTTTCTTCGCACGGTTCCGCACCCGAAAGAGGAAAGAATGCAATTTATATGGCTTCAAAAGCTGCTTTGGAAATTGAAAAACTGAATGAAAGATTACTCTTCGATGAATTCCTTGGAAAAGGAACCGTTACAGTTACCGAATTCAAGTCTGCCAGTCCGTCTCTTTGTGCGGTTTCTGATTATGCAAAAATTCATCTTGACCGCAGATTGACCTGGGGTGAAGATAAAGAACTTGCGTTATCACAGGTAAAAGAAATCGTTAAAGATTTCAATGCCAAGGTACATCTACTGGAGTATAAAGAAAAAGGATTTACAGGTTACGAATACGGAATGGAGAAATATTATCCAACATGGAAACTTGAAGAGAATCATCTGGTAATAAAAAAAGGAGTGGAGGTTTTCTCTGCGCTATTCGGTCAAAATCCGGTTGTTGACAAATGGACTTTCTCGACTAACGGAGTTACGATTAACGGTTATTACGGAATACCTGTAATCGGGTTTGGTCCGGGGAATGAAGTACTTGCACACGCTCCCGATGAAAAAGTACCGATTGAACATTTGAGCAAAGCTGCCGCATTCTATGCTGCGTTTGTTTTGAATTACTGAGTTTTTACCGCTGAGACGCTAAGACGCAAAGGAATGAATTAGGAGGAATCGTGATGGTTGCAACTTCTAACTCTGCGGCTTTACGGTGAGGAAAAAGTTTTAATAATATTTTAAAGGAAAAAACAATGACATCACAACTAAAGAAAAAACACTTCTTAACAGAAGACAATTGGACGAAAGAAGAACTGGATATAGTTTTTGAAACATCATTCGACTTAAAGAAAAAATTCTATGCAGAAGAGCCGACACTTCATCTGCCGCACAAAACTTTATTTATGATGTTCTTCGAACAATCTACAAGAACACGTAATTCTATGGAAGCCGGAATGACGCAGCTTGGAGGTCATGCACACGATCTTACTCCGGACAAAATGCAAATTACTCACGGTGAAGTTGCGAAGGATACTGCAATTATTCTTTCAAGAATGGGACACGGGATCGCCTGCCGAAACTGCTTCTACGGAATCGGGCAAAAGTATCTTACAGAAATGGCACAACATTCAACCAAACCTGTTATGTCGCTGCAGGACGATATTTATCATCCATTCCAGGGACTTGCAGACCTAATGACAATATTCGAATACTTCGGAAGAGATACAAAAGGTTTGAATGTTACTGTTTCCTGGGCTTATGCCGATACACACAGCAAACCGTTGTCCGTTCCACAGACGCAAATATTATTGTTCCCCCGCTACGGTATTAACGTTACGGTTGCTCATCCGAAAGAATTTCCATTAAGCAAAAACATTGTTGATAAAGCAATGCAGAATGCGAAAGATAGCGGTGGTAGTTTACGCTTTACAAACGACATGGACGAAGCGTTTGAAGGTGCTCAAATCGTTGTTCCGAAAAACTGGGGCGGATTCGGTTACTATGATGTCGACCATTATTTGCAGAATGAAGAGGAATGTAAAAAAGAGATGAAAGCTAATCTTAGTAAATACAAATCCTGGATTTGTGATGACAGAAGAATTAAACTTGCAGATAAAAATGTAAAGTTAATGCATGCTCTACCGGCGGATAGAAATAATGAAGTTACTGATGAAATTCTTGACAACCCCGATATTTCAATTGTTTTTGATGAGGCGGAAAACAGACTTCATACTGCTAAAGCGATTATGGCTTTAACAATGTAACTGCGTGATAGAACACGGATTCAACAGATTAAACTGATAGAAACAGATTATGAAAAACAGATTTACTTACATTTGTGAGAGCTGCGGTTCCATTTATGCAATCAAAAAGGATTTGATGCTTTGCCCGCTTTGCAGAGAAAATGATCTCGAAGGAAAACCATTAAAAGGTGTGCTCAAAGTTCAACTTCCCGCGAATTTGAAAAAGAATAAAAAAGTCTTCGATGCTTTTGATATTCACGATTATTTGCCTGTTGAGAGAAAATACTTTCCTTCCCTACCGGTTGGAAATACGCCTCTCATCAAGGCAAGAAATATTGAAAAGGAATCCGGTTATAGTAATCTGTTTCTAAAGTTTGATGGTACCAATCCGACCGGCTCGTACAAAGATAGAGCATCATTTCTTGTTTCTGCATTTGCAAATAAGTTTAAACTGAATAACATTGCCCTTGCATCAACAGGGAATGCAGCATCTTCAATGTCGGGGATTGCCGCAGCGGCGGGGCAAAAGACTTTCATTTTCCTTCCATCGTCTGCTCCTAAGGCGAAGTTGATACAGTGTTTGCAGTATGGCGCTACACTAATTCCAATCAAAGGGAATTACGATTCAGCATTTGATTTGTCTCTTAAGTTTTCTGCTGCAACCGGTTATTTGAATCGTAACACAGCATACAACCCAATGACTATCGAAGGAAAGAAAACAGCCTCTTTTGAATTGATCTCTCAATTGAAAAAAGATATTGATTTTGTATTCATTCCCGTCGGTGATGGCGTTTGTCTTGATGGAGTTATAAAAGGATTTCTTGATTTGAATTTCCTCGGATTGATAAAGAGAATTCCACGGATAATTGGAGTTCAATCGAAAGGCAGCCGTTTCATTTACGACGCTTTCAATAGAAACATTTTTAATTTGAATTATAAAGCCTCAACTATTGCTGATTCCATTTCGGTTGATGCTGCGCGTAATGGTTATTCCGCTGTCAACAGCCTAAAAAGAGTAAACGGCGATGTTATTCTCGTTTCGGATAATGAAATTTTAATGGCTCAAAAATATCTGTCGGAAAATAGCGGAATATTTTGCGAGCCTTCCTCAGCAGCATCGTATGCAGGATTCTTAAAGTATAGAGCAAACATTCGCACTAAAGATATTGTTGTTATGATGCTTACCGGACATGGATTAAAAGACATTGAATCAGCACAGAAGATTGTTAAATTACCCGAACCAATTGAACCGGATATTGATTTTATTCTGAAAAAACTTCGAGTTAGATGAAGATTGCCGGTCTACTTCTCGCAGCAGGTTTGTCCGGTAGAATGAAGCGGTTCAAGCCGTTACTCGAAATCGGCAACAAACCTTTTGTAATAATTATTACGCAAAAACTTCTTTCCGTTTGCGATAAAGTTTTTATTGTTACCGGTTACAAGGATGAAAAGATTCGTAATGTTATTGATTCATATTTTTCTGAGCAAAGTTCAAGAATTGAAATGGTTCACAATGCAAATTATGAATCGGGAATGTTTTCTTCCTTAAAGGCGGGATTAAATTCCACAACAGATTTCGATTGGTTTTTCTACCATTTTATTGACCAGCCGGGACTTGAGCTGAAATTTTATCAATCATTCATAAATGAAATCGATAACAATTATAATTGGATTCAGCCTGTGTTTAATGAAAGGCGAGGACATCCTCTGTTGTTCGATAGTAATATCCGTAATATTATTTTAAATGAAAAGAAGATAACGAGTTTAAGGGATTTACAAAATCACTCTGAAATCAATAGGAAATATTGGGAATGCGGTACCGATTTAATTTTTCAAGATATCGATACTCCATCCGACTATAATCTCCTTAAAAACACCAAATAATTTCTCCTTGGTTTTTCATCTCACGTTTCACCTTTCACATTTCTCTCTGATCTTTATCGGCAATTTATAATAACGTGTTCCATCATATTGATAAAAGGCGTTGGCAACAGCTGCCGCAGTCGGCACAAGCCCGATTTCTCCAACACCTTTTGCACCAAACGGTCCATTCGGATCGGCAACTTCAACACCGATAACTTCAACTTCGGGCATTTCTCTTGCGCGTAAAATTCCCATTAATCTGAGACTTGTTGTTTTCGGTCTCCCATTTTCAAGCACTAATTCTTCACTTATAGCGTAACCGAGTCCCATATGCACCGAACCCTGGATTTGACCCTCGAATAAAGAAGGATTAATAATTTTACCGGCATCGTGGGCGGCAACTATTTTTTTAATTTTCCCGGTATCATCTAAAAGTACGACCTGCGTTGCATAACTATATGAGTAGTGTGTAACTATTTCGCCGTTTGTTTTTTCAGGTTTTGTTGTCCAATCACAAACCCATTTCCCTTCATAAGTATTGCCGGAAAGTTCTTTCAATGTTTTTGTCTGCAAATCCTCTTTTAGTTTTTTTGCAGTATTAATAATTGAATTTCCGATTATTGACGTTGCCCTTGAAGCGGTTGTCATCCCGGAATAAGCACCTGCTTTCGTATCAACAATTACTTCTACTATATTCGGATCAATACCGGTTTCATTACAAAGGAACTGAACAGCCATTGTGTTTACACCCTGTCCCATCTCCGTCCATCCGTGATTGAGTATCACATGGTTTTCACTTAATATTTCTATTTTGATAATACCGTCGTCCGGCATTCCATTACCGATACCGGTATTTTTTATACCGCATGCAATTCCAGCAAACTTGGCATTTTGAAAAATCTCTTTTACAGCAAGCAAAGTCTGACGAACGCCCGTTCCACCTTTCAGAACCTGCCCGGTTGATGTCATTCCGCCATCTACCAAAGCGTTATCGTACCTAAACTGCCATCTATCAAATCCCCCTTGTTCACAGAGATCATCAATACAGCTTTCAACAGCAAAAGTAACTTGATTAACACCGAATCCCCTCATTGCACCACAGGGAATATTATTTGTATAAACTGCGCGGCTTAATATTTTTGCATTCGGAACATGATAAGCACCGGTTGCGTGTCCCGCTGCACGCTCTAACACTTTCATTCCAACCGATGCATAAGCACCTGTATCACCGATTATATCGGCTTTTAGCGCTGTCAGTTTCCCGTTTTTATCACAGCCGAGAGTATAATCCATTATTAAAGGGTGGCGTTTCGGGTGCATCATTATTGATTCATCGCGTGTTAATGCTACCCGCACAGGCTGTTTTAACAAGAATGAAAATAGTGCTGCATGGTGTTGAACAGAAAGATCTTCTTTCCCGCCAAATCCGCCACCATTCGAAACAAGAATTACGCGGACTTTACCTTCCGGGATACCGAGAATTTTAGCAATCGCTTTTCTATCTTCATAAACACCCTGTCCTTGAGATAATATTTCAATTCCATCTATTCCCTCCGGTTTAGCGACAGAACATTCTGTTTCCATATAGCCATGTTCGATTATCTGCGTTGCGTATCTTCCGGTTGAAATGAAGGCTGATTCTTGCAATGCTTTATCTGTATCACCCCTATCTATTGCAGTTGTTGAGAGGATGTTTCCTTTTTCATGGATTTGAGGAGCATCTTTTTCGAGTGCTTTAAATGGGTCGGTTAATGGTGGAAAGACTTCATATTCAACTTCAATTTGAGAAACAGCAAGTCTTGCAATTTCTTCCGATTCTGCGACGACTCCGGCAAGCACATCCCCGATGTATTTTGTAGTTTCGCCCACAGCAATCATCATATCCCAATCTTGAACTATCAAACCTGTTCTTCTTTGTCCGGGAATATCTTTCGCCGTAAATATCTTAATAACACCTTTAACAGCAGCCGCTTTTTCATAATTGATTGATAATACTTTTGCCCTCGGGTGATCGCTGAATTTTAATGCTCCGTAAAGCATTCCTTCAAGTTTAATATCTGCAACGTAAGGAGTAAACCCAAGTACCATTTTATCGGCATTATACTTTGGATGACGTTTTCCAACTCCCGTTTCATTAATAACCGGTAAAGGAATTTCCTTTAATTCTCTTATTGCTTCTGCTGCATATTCGATAGCATCGATAATCTTAACATAGCCCGTACATCTGCATAAATTAAATTGGAGAGCCTGTGCAATTTCACTTCTTGTTGGATTAGGATTTTTATCTATCAAAGCGTTAGCCTGCATTACAATTCCCGGTATGCAAAAACCGCACTGCACACCGCTTTTTGAGACAAACGCATTTGTGAAAACCCGCTTCCTGTAATCATCCAATCCTTCGGGTGTAATTACGTGCTTCCCTTCGACTTTACGCATCGGCGTAATACATGAGAGCAAAGCCTTGCCATCAATTATTACCGAGCATGAACCGCAGGATGCTTGAGGTGAACAGCCGTCTTTTACAGATGTGATTCCTTCAATATTTCTGATATACTTTAGTAACGGAAGCTCAGGGTTGCCGTTAAATATTTTCTTTTTTCCGTTTAGGTAGAATTTTATTTCCATATTAATTAGCGTTGAACAGGTGATTATTCTTTAAGTTGATATAATAAAAAAGCATTTCTGCAGTTTCGGATGTGTCGATTTCTATTTTTTCATTTGTTAGGGATTCCATACCGCAGATAATAAATTCCTCATTAAATGTAAGCTCGATTTGATCATCGGAATAGATAAAGATTGTCCCGTTGAAAAGTAACTTTCTCACAACTCCATTCTTTTTCAGATGGAGCACACTGTTATTCCAGAAATAGATGTTGTCATCAGCTTCGAAACAATCTTTAGATAAAGCAAAGCGCGGCTTTGTTTTGTACGGTGCACCCGAAGTCGGACAGAATGTATCGCAGTTGCCGCATTCGTTACAAAAGTCAGCAATGTTAATAATCTGATACTTTTGGTTTGTAACAAACTGTGAGTATGCAACAACCTTAACCTTCTCTTTATCAATTGACAAAATAGGGCAATTGAATTTCCGTGGTAAAGTTTCATAATATGTATTAGCAAAATTAGGGCAAACCGAGAAACATATATTACAAATTTCATCGCAGTATAAACAGCGTGCGGCTTCTGCTACTGCTTCGTCAAGTTCATAAACCGGATGAACAAGCTCGAATCCATCCCGCATATCCGGAGAAATAGCGGTAATTCTCTTTCCGTATTTACGATTAGATAATTTTAGTTGATGTTCTTTTACATCAATTTTAGTTTGTTTGCTCAAACTACTTGCCGCAATATGATTCTTTAGTATTGATAGTGCAGCTTTTTTCCCATCCGCAATAGCGTTAATTAACGTATCGGCACCACGGATTGCATCACCGCCGGCAAATACATTTTTAATATCTGTTTTCTTACTTTTTTCATCAATAGTTAATTCATCTTCTGCAATGAAATCAAGTTCGACATGCTGTCCTATTGCAGAGATAATTATATCATATTCCATATCATATTCGGAATTCTGAATAATGACCGGTCTTCTTCTACCGGATGAATCAGGTTCTCCCAATTTCATTTTTTTGCATGTTAATACAAGCCGGTTATCTATTTGTTTTATGTTTTCAGGAGCGGTCAGTTCAATCAGCCCGATATTTTCTTCTTCAAGTGCTTTAATCTCATCTCTATCTGCGGGCATTTCATATTTTGTTCTCCGGTAGACTATCGTTACCGAACCATCCAGCCCGGCTAATCTTTTTGCGGTTCTTGCAGCATCGATTGCAGAATTACCACCGCCGATTATTGCAATCTGCTTTCCTTTGAATCTCTCTTTTTGCTCATGCACTTTTGACAGAAAAGTTATCTGATCAAATACACCGGGTAAATCTTCTCCTTCTATATTCAGCTTTTTCCCTTTCTGTGCACCGACAGCAATGTAAATGTATTCGTAATCTTTCTGTAAAGTTTCAAATTCGGCTTTATCGATTTTTTGATTGAAGAAAAACCTAACCCCGAGAAATTTAATGTTGTTTATGTCGGATTGAATAGCTTCTTCGCTTATGCGGAATGATGGTATTGCCCCGGAAGCCATACCGCCGGCAAAAGATTTTGTCTCGTATACTGAAACTTGAAATCCATTCATCGCAAGAAAATAAGCAGCAGAAAGCCCGGAAGGACCCGCTCCTATTATTGCAACTTTGGTTTTGTCTTTTGACTCAATCGCAGTAATGGGAATGGTAGAGTTGCTCTCGGCAATAAATCTTTTCACATCTCTAATTGCAATTGAATTATCAATGTTCATCCTTGTACATTTCGATTCGCAAAGATGATCACAGACCATTCCGGTAATACCCGGAAGCGGGTTTTCATTTAGAATTATTTTGTATGCTTCTTCAAAGTTTTTATTTGCAGTTTGAAAAAGATAGTCGGGGATGTCCTGCTTTATTGCACAGGTTTCAACACAGGGTGCTCCTATACAGTCTAATGGCGTCAACTTTCTTTTTGTTTTGATACTGTTTTTAAAGAACATATTCTTTTTATACTTCGCAGATTCAACTACTTCCTCAGAATACTTTTTTAGATTATGAAGAGCCGCTTCTTTTATATTTGATGAGTTCCCTTTAGCTTTTATAAACTCATCAATTGTATTCGATGAATACTTTTCCATCTCTGTAGATAGACTTGACAGATACTGCTTTAATCTTGAGTAACCACCCGGTTTTAATAAGTCGGAACATACTGTTGCAGGTTTTAAATTACATGAAACTACATCAGCGAAATTAAAAGCATCAACTCCTGCAGAGAAAGAAACATCGAGCTCACCGTCGAATTCATTCTGAAGTTTATATGCGAGATTGACACTGATCGGGTGGAGAGCTTTACCGCTTAAATAAACAACTTTTTCATTCCCCGGTAATGATGTGTTTTGATTATTTGTTTCAAGTGTGTTGGTGAGTTTTAAATTGAATTCGACTTCATTTTTTATTGAGCATTCTGTTAATCTTTTTATCAATACTTTCGCATCGTCATATTTCAAATCGTGATCGAATGCGGAATCGGGGACTTCAACATCATAGTTAAGTTTTTTATTCAGTATCCATCTAAGTTTATCTACCCCGAGTAATGTCGGATTTAGTTTTATTGTTGTATGGAACTTCCAATCCTCCATTAAATGTGTTGCGATTTTTTCTATTTCTTCAGGCGGACAACCATGCATAGTTGATAGAGTAACGTTGTCGCTGATCGTTGAGGGAATATTTATTTCCGAAATACGGGGATACATTTTTGCTATTTTATAAATCTTCTCTTCGATTCTACTTGAAGCATTATTCATTCCGTTCAGAAATTTTTTAACTGCTTCACTCTTAATTCCGTTGAGATCATACCCTACACTCACATTAAATATCAGGTTGGGAGATTGAGGATTTTGAAACACAAGGTCATTCAACAGATGAATTGTAATCCATGCATTTATATATTCATCCAGTGATTTTTCAAGTTTTAATTCTTGCGACCATTCACAATTATACCCCTCATCCTGCATATCGATACATGGTTTTGTTATCTCAAGTTCGTCCAATGTTTGAACTGTTTTCAACTCAATATACCTTGCCCCGAATAACCATGATATTATTATGTTTTGCGACAATTGCGTGTGAGGTCCGGCAGCAACACCAAGGGGAGTGTCAAGTATCTGTCCGTATCTCATCATTTTGAGTTTAGTGTGGTCGATCGCATTAAAAAACAGCTCTTTATAATAACCGAATATTTTCCCTTCTTTATATCCATCAAGAATGATTCGGACTAATTTCTCAATGGGAAGAGTATACAACTTATCGGACATACAATCTCCCTTCATTCATATTTTATTTTTATTATTTCGGCGGCAATGCTTATCGCTATTTCCTGCGGTGTTTCGGCTTCTATTTCCAGCCCGATTGGTGAATGAACTCCGGCAAGTTTTTCTTTATCGAATCCTTCGGCAACAATCTCTTCAAATAGAGTTTTTATTTTCTTTCTACTGCCCATCATTCCGAGATACTTTAAATTCATATTGAGGACAGCTTTCAATGCATCCTTGTCCCCCGAATGCTGTGGAGTAACAATTATAACGTATGAATATTTTCCTTCTTTGATGAATTGAGCAATTTTGTCGTAAGTTGTTACAATCATTTCATCTGCAAAAACATTCGCTGTATTCTGAAATATTTCCGGGCGGTGATCCATTACTACAACATGAAAGCCGATGAAGTTCATAATTTGTGATACTGCAAGTCCAACGTGTCCGCCACCGATAATGTATGCCGTATCTCTTCTTCCGATTGTTTCCTTATAAACCCACTCTTCATCGTTAGAGTAATTGAAGGTAAAATTTTCTTTTTGATCCTCCGATTCATTAAATCCGAAATAATCATTCAAGACGGACAACAATCCATTTTTATTCTTCTGTAAATTGTCAAGTATTCTTTTAACAATTTCTTTTTCCGAATCGCCCACAGTTTTGAAAAGTATTATTTGGTAACCCCCGCATATCATTCCTGATTTGTCGGCACAAGTATGTAATGAATGATGCAGCCTTCTAATTGCTGTTGATTTATTTTGTGATAAAAGTTCGCGTGCATAGTCAACCATATTTCTTTCCATTATGCCGCCGCCGATTGTTCCCATCAGCTTTCCATCTTCTCTAACAATCATTTTAAACCCTTCCCTACCGGGGGAGGAATCAACTGCTTGAGCCACTATCAGCAACACAGTTTTAATTTTACTTTCGATTGTTTCGAGAAGATAATTCCAAAAGTCTATTTCGTTCAATTTTAACCCTATTTTTTTTTAATTAACTATACAACATCAACAATATTTTTTCCGGTGTTAGAGGTGCAGAGAATTTGAACTCTTTCCCTGGTCTGAAAGCCTTTACAGAATTCATCAATGCAAAGAATACACCGATACCGTACATGAAAGGCGGCTCGCCAATTGCTTTTGAATTGAAAACCGCAAGTGATTCGGCTGGATTCTCCATAAACTCAACTTTTATCTCTTTCGGGGTGAAATGCAAATCGGGCACTTTGTAAGTCGATAAGGTATCACTCAATAATTTACCTTCCTTTGAATGAGCAACCTCTTCAAGCGTCATCCACCCAAGTCCCTGCATAATCGCACCTTCAGCCTGACCCTTATCGATTATTTCATTAATACTTTTGCCGAAGTCGTGAACAACCTTTACAGATTCAATTTCATAAATACCTCTCAAGCAATCGAGTTTGACTTGCACTAAACCCGTTCCGTAAACATGATATGCAAAAGGCTCTCCCTTATTCGTTTTATTATTAAAATGAATTCCGGGTGTTGCATAATGTGCATGAGAAGAAAGGTTAACACGCTGCGTATAAGCTAACGAAATCAGTCGCTCCCAGGTAATAGATGTTTTCTCACCTTTCAAATGAACAAACTCATTCCTCAACTCAATCGAATCAATCTCTTCGGTATTCAATTCTTTTGCAGCAACTCTTTTTAATCTTTCCAATATATTTTTACACGCAAGTTCGGTGGCGTTTCCATTGAGGTCTGCCGCACTGCTCGCAGCAGTAGCAGAAGTATTAGCATTCCTTGTCGTGTTGGTTGTTTCACTTTTAACTTTATTGACACTAATAGAAAAAATTGAAGCTGCTACCTGACGTATCTTCATATTCACTCCCTGTCCCATCTCAATAGCGGCAGTACTAACACTAATGGAACCATCCGTATAAACATGAACAAGCGAACTTGCCTGGTTCAACATCGTGTTTGTAAAAGATATGCCGAAGCAGATGGGCATTGCAGCAATCCCCTTCTTCACAAACTTGTTTGCATTATTAAATGCATGTACTTCACTTGTAAGTCTATCAAAATTAAACTTCTCTATTGCAGAAGAGAAACATTTTATCGCATTACAGTATTTCGCTTTTTGTCCGAATGGGAATTCATCATTCTCCTTCAACAAATTTTTCTTCTGCAAAACTGCTACCGGAACGCCAAGTTTTTCGGCAGCTTTATAAATAGCGGATTCAATCACAAACATTCCCTGCGGGCCGCCGAAACCTCTAAACGCAGTATTGGGTGGTAGATTCGTTCTACAAGAATATGCAGTAGCTTTTACGTTGGGAATAAAATAACTATTAGTTGCATGGAACAAAGTTCTATCAAGAATTGCAGGTGAAAGATCCGCGGCTGCCCCGGCATTCTGATAGAAAGTTACTTCGTAGGCAAGAATTTTCCCTTCTCGTGTCAATCCTATTTTATAATCCGAAGAGTAAGGATGACGCTTACCTGTAAGTCGTATATCTTCCTGCCTGGATAAAACTAGTTTAGCAGGCTTTTTATAGATATAAGCTGCAAGTGCCGTCATTACTGCCCAGGCAGTTGCTTGATCTTCTTTCCCGCCGAATCCGCCGCCAAGCCTTAAAACGTCAACTTCTATTTTGTGCATCGGTATACCAAGCACCTTTGATATTCCTCTTTGAACCGCAGTTGGTCCTTGAGTAGAAGATATAGTTTTTATTCCTCCCCCTTCAACAGGAAATGAATAACTACTTTGTGTTTCAAGATAAAGATGTTCCTGTCCGCCGGATTCTGCTTTTCCTTCCACTATTAGGTCGCAGTCTTTCCATGCTGCTTCCGTGCTGCCTATTGTAAATTCTCGTGGCGGGATAATCAATTCATTTTTTTCAAATGCTTCTCTCGGGTCTGTAATGACGGGAAGTTTTTCAATTTCGAGTTTAATCTTTTTTAATGCTTTCTTTCCTGTGGAAGGTTTATCTGCAACTACAATTGCAATAGGATGCCCGATAAAATGCACCAAATCTTTAGCAAGCAGTTCTTCGTCCTGTACGATACCGCCGATTTGATTCTCACCCGGAATATCTTTATATGTTATAATTCCTTTAATACCTGGTAGATTCAAAGCCTCTTCGTAATCAAGTTTTACTATTTTTCCGTGAGGTATGGGAGATGCAAAGACTGAGAGAAATAGTGTTCCTTCAATCAGATTGAAATCATCGAGGAATAAAGATTCACCGCGGAGATGCTGAACAACGTCATAATTTTTCATAACAATTCCTCCGCTTTAATTTTATCCAGAAATAGTTTTATAAAATGACAGAAGATTAATTGCCTTAATAACAATCTTTTATATTTTACCGAGCCCCGGACATCCGAAATCGGAGAGATTTCTTCATCTGCAATTTTTACAGCTTGAAGCAGATTCTTGTTGTTTATTTCTTTTGATGTTAGAAACTCTGATACATTTTTCAGGTAAAGGGGAATAGGTGCAACCCCGCCGGCAGATATTCTAATCGTTTTTATAATATTGTTTTCGACTTCTACATAAAAGGATGAATTAACGCTTGCAATATCAAGGTGCATTCTTTTAGATACTTTTTCGTAATTAAATAAAACACCGGATGGAGGTAACGAAAAGCTAACCTGCATTAAAATCTCTTCGGGTGATTTATCAAGCGTTTTGTAACCGAGATAAAAATCATGCAAAAACATTTCTCTTTTTTTTGTGCCTCTCTCAAGGTGAAGTTTTGCATTCAGTGCTAAAAAGATATTTGTGAGGTCTGCAATCGGTGAGGCATTAACAATATTCCCTCCGAGTGTGGCTCTATTTCTTATCTGTTCCGAACCGAAAAGCTGAAGTGATTCCTTTAGTCCCGGTATAATTCCGTTCATTATTTCCGAATTCATTATTTCCGTAACTGTTGTAAATGCCGAGACAAAACATCTATCGTTAATAACAAATATTTTATCTTCGTTTTTATCTGCGGTTAGCAGCTCAACATCTGAAGTATAAATATCATCCTGTTTCTGTACAAAAATATCCGTGCCGCCTGAAACAACATAATCTTTTGTTTTCTTTTTTTCTTTCTTTAAATACTCATTTATACTTTCTAAACGCCGGTTGATTGACAAGAAATATTCGGGTATTATTTTTCTGCTAACCAGCGAAGGTATATCAATCGGCATTGAATCGTCAGTATAACTTTCAACAATTCTTTCAACTGCGCGAATTATGGAAGCGTGCCCCGTACATCTGCAAAGATTTCCGGCAAGTTTATCAAGTGCTGAGTCTAACTTCGGTACGGAATTACTCAGAAGGTAAGCAGTCAAAGAAATTATAAATCCCGGAGTACAGAAGCCGCACTGCACAGCACCTTCATCAGCAAATGCCTGCTGTATCGGGTTCAATCCTTCCCGGTTTAATCCTTCAATTGTAACAACATGTTTTCCCTCAACTGATTCAAGCGGTAACAAGCATGAATTTACAGTTTTATATTTTACTTTATTTCCGTTTAGCTCACCGATAATAACCGTACAAGCTCCGCAATCGCCCTCTCTGCAGCCTTCTTTTGTACCGGTTAGTCGTTGCTCTTTCCGTAAAAAATCAAGCAGAACCGCAGAGCGGCTGTAGTCTGTTTTTATTTCGATATCGTTACAAATAAAATGAACCGGGTTATCCAATTCAACTCCGTTGTTTATAGTTAGTTGCTTATTAAGATGAATAAATTCTTTGTTTTAATTTACAAATAAAATCAGTGGGAATAAAGAGGGATTATGATTGTTTGCATCCGACAAGTCTTTGGTTCTCTTTTTAACATGTTACTCGGTTTACAAGTGCGGTTTATTCTGGCGAATTGAAGTCAAACATTTTTTAATTTTTTACTATTGAACAAAAGTATGTTTTTACTTGCATTTAAAGAGCATAGCAGGCTATATTTATTTTGCTAATTCAAATACGGCTCATTAAAGTTTTTGGTGATTTTATGTCAAAAAAAGATAAACAAAAGAGATCAGATGAGAAAGCTGGGAAAAACAGCGAAAACGATTTTCAAACTAACGACAGCGGTTACGATCATCCATCCCAGCTAAATGGGAAAAAAGAGCCTTTAAAGGGGAAAATATATAAGAATGAATTAGCCCGCTTGCAGCTTGAACTTGTTAAACTTCAAAGATGGATAAAAGAAAACGGGTTGAAAGTTGTTGTCCTTTTTGAAGGACGGGATGCTGCAGGGAAAGGGGGTGTAATAAAAAGAATAACCGAATCGCTCAACCCGAGAGTATGCAGGGTTGTTGCTCTTGGAATACCTACCGAAAAGGAAAAGACACAATGGTATTTTCAGCGTTACGTTTCTCAACTGCCTGCTGCCGGCGAATTGGTGCTTTTTGATAGAAGCTGGTACAACCGTGCAGGTGTGGAACGTGTCATGGGTTTTTGTACCGAGGATGAGTACAGAGAATTTTTACGCTCTTGCCCTGAATTTGAAAGGATGTTGATAAGGTCGGGAATAATATTAATTAAATACTGGTTCTCGGTTAGTGATGAAGAACAGGAAAAAAGATTTCTTCAAAGAATAAATAATCCCGCAAAAAGATGGAAACTAAGTCCAATGGATAAATACTCGCGTTCTAAATGGGTGGACTATTCCCGTGCAAAAGATGAAATGTTTGCTTATACAGACATTAAACAGGCACCTTGGTACGTTGTAAATGCAGATGACAAAAAGAGAGCAAGATTGAATTGCATCTCACATCTACTAACACTAATACAATACAAGGAGATTGAGGTACCGAAAATCGAATTGCCGCCAAGACAAAAAAATATCGGTTATATCCGTCCGCCAATTGGAGAACAAACATTTGTACCGGAAGTTTTTTAATCTTGCATAAAGCGACTCCGAATAATTTATTATTCTACTCCGGGTTTAAGAATAATCCCTAGGTTTTTATGCCCGTTTATTTTTGTTACTATCGGTTCATCGAAGCAAAGATGCCGGACGTACTTCATCTCTTCAACTGCAGGTTGTTCCCTCAGCCAATCCCATTTAATAAAGCCGCAAGAAGATTGAATATTCACAGTAAAATAGCCGATTCTAAAAGAAGTAATATTCTGGAAAAAGTGAGAACCCTGCGACGGTATTACATTAAAATCTTTGAAGCCTGATTCTATAATAACAGCCGCGCCAGAAATCTGATCCCATGTTACTGGTATTCCGAGCCAGTGATCAAAACTTCCCCACCTTCCTACTCCAATCAGAATAAACGGTTTTTTTGCAGCTACTAGTTTCGAGTTCATCGCACTTACCTCTAATGCAACATCGCGGCTTTTTCCCCTATCATATTTTTCGATATCAACAACAACAACATCATAAATGTCTTTTATCGCACCATTACCAAGTACCTGGCAGCTTTTACATATCATCTCTTCTTCCGAATAGAAATCAACATTAACTTCTTCGCTTTCGCGGCTGATTACCAGCGGACGCATTTGTAAAAAAGCAAATTCTTTCGGAGCACCGGGCGAGACTTTCATATTTATTGCAAACTCCATTTCAACATAAGTACCCATGCCCCATGTACCTATATCAAGTAGGAAGTCAAGTATTTCGCTCATCGGGAAAATTTTATGCTTCAATATCGGTGCAAATGTTACAACCCTCATACCCGGTCTGGAAGTACCGTCATATACTGCATCGTTTTCAGGTGAATACGTTGATCCCACATAAAAAAGGGAGCCGTCTTTTTCAGCAGTATGAAGATCATAAAGCTGCAGTAATACTTCCGGAGTTGAATCAACTGTTAAGTCCAGTTTCTTTTTCAAATCAAGTGCATAGAAATTTTGCTGTGCATTTCTTATAGTCTCTTTTGTAGAAAAAAACTGTAATAAATGTTTCGGATATTTGGGACAAAACCTAACAGTATTCCCTCCATCAACAACAGTTTTTCCCAATCCCAAGGCAATGAAAGCAATGCCGTCGGTAGATTTCTGCGGAGGTACCGGGTAAAAATTATATGATTTAGCTACACCTGATAGGTCGGGATAAAACCTATCATCATGTGCATTCCCGACAAGTCTTTGGATAATCACTGCCATTTTTTCTTCTTCGTGCCGGTAAGTTGTTGCTTTCATATAATCTTTTGCGCTCTGGTAAAAGGTGGATGCGTATACACACTTTATGCAGTCAAGCAATTCGTTAAGTCTTACTTCCAGGTCGGGATTATTGTTCGGTATCATGTAAGTCTGATAAACACCTGCAAACGGCTGGAACTGTGAATCTTCAAGCATACTTGATGAACGGACTGCAAGCGGCACTGTTGTAACTTCAAGAAACTCTCTTAGTTTATTTAATATTTCCGGCGGATATTTTTTTGCTTCGATAAACTTCTTTGTCAATGCTTCATCATCCGTTTCATTCAGAGCGTAATTAAAAAGATTGTTTTCATCCATGAATTGATCGAACACATCCGTAGCTACAACCACTGCCGATGGAACCGAGATTTCAACACCTTCGAACTTATTCCTTATATCAAAATTTGCTATTAGATTATTAATAAAACCTAAACCGCGTGCCTTCCCTCCCAAAGAACCGCTCCCTATCCTTGCAAAACTGTTCTTCGGATCGAAGGTTTCAGAATTAAAATCGGTTACCAAACCTCTCTGTCTCAGCAGTTTGTAATCCCCTATTGAATTAATCAACAAATTTCTTAATTCTTCAATAGAGCCAAAATCCGAAACTTTACGAGGTCTTAACCGGTGTGCCAGCCAGAATTCTGTTCTTGCTTTTAACCAGCGGGAAAAATCGTTTCGTTCGGAATGGTAGAGAACACTTTCCGCAGGTACTTCTTTCAAAGTATCTTCAAGTGTATTCAAATTGTTTGCTCTGCCGACAACCTTTCCATTTGCTGTTTGAAATACAAAATCTCCAAATCCAAACTTGTTCAGTATAAATTCACGTAACTCGTGAAGCAATCTTGACGAGCCTTTTAGTAAAAAACTAAACCCGTTTTCTTTTGCAATATCACTAAAAGCGGCATTGCTGGACTGAAGCAAAATCGGTATATCTGCAAGTTGTTCTTTAACTGCCAGGGCAAATTTCAAGCCTGCTTCCGGGTCTCTTTCGCCGTGATGTTTGAAGTTAATATCCGTTATTATTCCGAGTATATAATCTTTATACTTTTCAAAATATGTCCATGCTTCTTCATATGTTGTACACAAAAGGATTTTCGGTCTTGCACGCATTCTTAAAAACTTGTGCGTTAAATTAACGCCTTCAGAAATCAACCGTTGAGATTGATTTAGAATTTCCGTGTAAATTAATGGAAGATACGTTGAATAAAACTTTACATTGTCTTCGACAAGGATTATCGATTGCACTCCCGCAACTCTTGTATCGTTTTCAACATTCAACCGGTCTTCCATGTATTTTACAATACCAATTAGAAGGCGGTAATCTCCCATCCATATAAAGATTCTTTCAAATACGGATGTGTCGTAGTTGGTTACAATATCTTTTCTTTCTCTATTATCGTAGGCAAGCAATACAATTGGTGTATTATACCCGGCTTGTTTTATTGATTGTGCAAACTTTATAACATGCATATCCTCTATGTGCAGCGTTGTAAGAATCATGTCAAAACTGTTCCCGGTTGAGAGTAGTTCGAGTGCTTCCTGGGCTGTTGTAACAGATGTGATTTCAGGGGCATGACTTAAATTAAGCACCTGGTATTCTTCGCGGATTAGTTCGTAAAGTCTTCCGTCTTCTTCAAACAAATAATTATCATACATGCTCGAAACAAGCAGAATATCCCTTACTTTGTGCCTCATCAGTTTTTGAAACTTCTGAATCCGCTTGCCGAAAAGGTCTCCTTTTTTTAACAGTTCGTATTTATTCATAATTTTCCCGGGAATACTTTATTAGTCAAATTGGTTTATGAATGAACACAAAATAATATAGAAAATCGGTAATACCAAAGAGATGAGTTTGAAATTAACTTCAATTACCTGTGAGAATTAATTCTTTTACAAACGGACTTCTTTTTTGCTTCTTTACAGAAAAATATCTCAATCACCTTTATAATTACTTTCCCGGTTTTATTTGCCTGTTGAACGATTCCAGCCCTGTACCTTCTTCAAAATGATTAATACTTTTTCTCTGGTTGTAATAGATTAAGTACTCTTCTTCTGATATTTCATTCTGCCAATTACCGGTTACTATTCCTATCCCGATTATAATGAGATATACAACAGCTATCCCGATTGCAGCCGTCTTTTTTGATATCCTGAACTTCGGTTTAACTGTTGCAAGATATAAAGTGTCTTTAACCGGACAAGCATCAATACAGTTAAAACAGCTTGTACATTCATCGGAGAGAACTGTTTTAGCTTTATCCACTTTTATAAAAGAGGGACATGCTTTTGCACACAGACTGCAGTCAATACAGCTTGTTTCATTCCTCTTAATCTTGGTCGGACTAATAAGAGAAAACATTCCAAGCAAAGCACCGTAAGGACATAAATACCTGCACCAAAAATTTCTTAGAAAAATTGAAAGTACAAAAAGCACAGCAATAACGATTAATGAGAATCTTGATATCTCCGCAAAGAAAAGATACATCTTGACATCCGAGATAATATTGTAAGGACTATCAAGAAATATCTTTAATGCAAGAGAGGACATCATAAAAACAATCGAGTAAACGAAGAAAAAGAGAATAATATATTTTAAGGACCTTAAAGGATAATCAAGCAACTTCGGTAGTTTCAATTTTTTGCCGGTTATCTTCTCTCCGAAATCACCTACAAGTTCCGACAGAAATCCGACTGGACAAAGCCAGCTGCAAAAAGATTTGCCGAAAGCGAATGAAACTGCAACAATTGCAATGAAAATGAATAGCCCGGCGGGATGTGCATTGTGAATACTACCGGTAAGAATAAAATAATAAAGATTCATCAATGAGCTAATAGGTAAAAATCCTTCGACACCGGCAGGGCGATAGAAGGAACCGGATTGACCACCGGTTTCGAGATACTCAACAAAAAAATAAAATTCTACTCCTATCCAGATACAAAGCAGTGCAAATGCCGTTTGAAAAATGAAACGTACTTTTTGTATCGGTTTATCTGTATTTCTAACTATCTTTTTTTTATTCATATCGGATATATTTGTCTGATTTATATACAAAAAAATTATAAGCCGGTAATCTTTGTGATCGCTTTTTCCTTTAACTCAAGCAAAGTTTCATTTGTCAGCATTGCATAAGCCTCTGTTCTTAGTTTTCCCCAACGGTCGTGTACGGGACATGGTTTTTCATGAGAGCATTTCGGAAAACCGAGTACACATTTATTGAATACTTCCAATCCATCAATTGATTCGACAATATCTATAAGTTTGATTTGGGAGGGAGATTTAGCGAGCGAAAACCCTCCGTTCTTCCCTTTTTTGGACAGAATTATTCCGCTTTCAGTTAAACTTTGAAGTATTTTTGATACAAACTCCTTCGGAATACTTAACTGTTTAGCTATCTCTTCAACAGGGATTACTGCTCTATCTTCATTTGCAGTCAAGTATAAAACCGCTTGAAGTCCGTATTCACATTTTTTAGAAAAAATTACAGTCATAATCAGATTATATTGTCTGCTTAAAATTACAGCAAACTCTGCTAAAAGTCAATAAAAAAAACTTGCGGAAGGAACTTTAATTCCACCCGCAAGAAGTTGAATTAGAATAGAACAATTATTGTAATTTTATATTAACAGTTTTAACTATTTCTGCAATTACTGCGTAGTTTTTTCCATCTGCAGATTTAAGCGTATACCTGAATTTAACAACCTGTAGAACGGTTTCACCGGACATACTTCCAAGGCTTGATGCGCTTATTGTATGGCTTCCGCTATTTGATAAAATACTGCTAATATAAGGCGTACCGCTACCGGTGGCAGCTACAATCATAATGGAGTCGGAAGTAGAAGAGCCCGCTGTACTCCATTGTATTTCGAGTCCGCCGCTTTTAGTTATAGTAGAACCAGCCGCGGGTTTTGTAATTGAAAAATCTTTAGGCGGAACTATCGAAGCTGTAAAAGAGGGTATTCCTCCACCTCCGGAAACACTCCAATTGTGAGTACTGCTTCCATCAAACAAAACATTTTGTAAAGATGTAGGATTTGTTGAAGAAAATGAATTGTAGTAAGTAAAACTTCCTTGAGTTGATTTACTCAGGTTATTACTGTTCACTGTTACGGTTCCTGCATCAGCTCCTCCAGGTAAACCCAACTGGGCATAACCCATTACAATATCAACCGAGACCGGCACTCCCGGCATGGTATATCCGAAAGAAATGGCAACTAAAGTTCCGTTTGTATTAAGAATAGTTGGTACCGGCTGTCCACTCTGATTTCCTGTGTTTGAGCCTGATCCGGGTGAAACAGGATTATCATCCGTTTTATCACAGCCGTTAAAAAAAAGCAGGACGGCAAAAAGTGTTATCGTTAATAGTGATTTTATCTTGTTCATTGTATCCTCATTATGATTGGCATGATTAAAAAAACTGTGTGTATATAAAATTAATCTTCTTTCTTATAAATGTAAACCTGGTCGTTCGGTCTAACAAGTTCATCACAAGTGAAAGTTATTCTATCCCCTTTTTCCGCTGAATCAACTTCTACTTCGTCAATCAATATTTTTTCAACTGTCATTTCTATCATCCCCGAAGTCTGCCCGAGAATTAAAATATTATCCTTCTTCTTTAACGACCCGCTAAGGATTTGAACATACGCAGCTTTTGCTTTTTTATAATAGTTGATGACTTTGCCGATATATTCTTTTCTAACTTTGGATGCGCTTCCTTCCAATGATGCAAAATCGTACGTTCCCGGTTTACCGAAATAAAACCCTGTAGAGAAACCACGGTTGTAGACTAACTTTAGTTCTTCGAGCAACTCTTTTTTGATTTCATCAGTGAGTTGCTTTTTGAAGTACATGTCAATTGCACGCCTATAAACAGAGGTTACTTTTGCAACGTATTCCGGGCTTCTTTTTCTTCCTTCAATTTTAAAAGAGTCGATCCCCGCTTCGATTAATTTATCTATAAACTCAATTGCACATAAATCTTTTGCCGAAAGGATGTAATCTTCTCCAACGATGAGTGATGAATCAACTTTTTTGTCGTATATCTCGTATTCTCTTCTACAAGGCTGCAAACAGTCTCCCTGATTAGCACTCCTCCCGAAAATCTCGTGACTTAAAAAACATCTTCCGCTTATAGCAACACACATTGCCCCGTGAATGAATGTTTCAATTTCAATTTTTGTTTTACTTCTTATTTTCTTTATCTCTTCAAAGGTGCATTCTCTTGCAAGTACAACGCGCTGCGCCCCCAGCGACGCATAAAACTCTGCTGCTTGATAATTCGATACGGAAGCCTGCGTTGAAATACAAAACGGGAGACCAAGTATTTTACATCTTTGAATAACTGCAACATCCCAGCAGATAATCATATCAACCCCGGATTCTTTTGCAGCAGTTAAAATAGTTTCGAGGTCATTTATGTCATCTTCAAGAATAATTGAGTTCACTGTAAGGTATGCTTTAACTTTGTTTTTATGACAAAAGTCGACAACATCTTTAAGTTCGTCCAGCGTAAAGTTTTTAGCTTTTGCCCGCATATTCAATTTATCGCAGCCGAAATAGACTGCGTCCGCACCGTTTTTAATCGCGGTTCTTAAAGTAATCCAGTTTCCGGCTGGAGCCATTAATTCAGGGATTATATTTTCTCTCAATTGGAATTATCAAAATAGTTATTAAAAACATCCGCGGTTTGAACGGAAAAGAATAATATTAACCGGTGCAAATTTACTGAAAAATGCCGAGTTTATTAAGTTCAGATAAGTGCAAAACGTGTAGCAAGCTGGAATATTTTAGCGGGATATGCTGCTTATATCCCGCCATAAAACTAATCCATATTTTTGATAACAGCTCCAAGTCCTTTAATCTGGTAGATCGTCATTGGACCTGTAACAGAGGCGGGGTCAAATTCAACACCGGCATCATCGGCAAGATGTTTCATGTATTCTTTAGCTGATTCTTCGTCAAAAACCATTTTATACAATTCACCTTCAACAAGTGCGGTTTTTCCCGCAGCTTCAACCGGAAATACGATATCTCCATCTTTAACTTTCACTTTTAATTTACCGTTACCATCATCGCTTTTTAATTCCATCCAGCACCCGGCATGGGTACATACTTCAAGAATTTCAGCTTCAACAAGAACTCTTTTTCCTAAAAAGCTTTCGGGGTCTTCAAGAATTGAAGAGATTTTTGTAGTCTCTTTTAATGTTAATTCGCTTCCGAGTTTTAAGTCTTCGCCGGCTTGTGTAAAACCGGATAAAAATAACGCCGTCAAAGCGATTGAAAGAAAGAACTGTTTCATTTATTTACTCCTTATAGTTTTTGATAGTATTTCTTTTCCGGGAATTTTTGTTCTGTTAAGCACGGATTAACAGCTAAAAAGCGGATATTCTATAAATTTTACTTCCGCCATATTATTGCATAACAAATGAGATTTAAAAAAGTTCGATTTTGCCGAATTTCATTTGGCGGGATGTAATTAATTAGTAATTTAACGGCAAGAATTTTATTTATTTAGGAGTGCTAAGGAATCGGGAATTGACTTCCCGGTGCAATTTTATTCGATATTTTAGGATTACTTTACATTGCACCTGTCGTTTCTATAAACTGCTATTCTTTTTCCAATTTCAAGATTTCTTAGAGCACCCAAAAACAAGTAGAAGTAAAAAGTTATTTAACAGATTATAATTGGAGTTCTTATGTCAGAATACACAAAAAAAATAATTGCTGAAGTAAAAGCAAAAAATCCGAGTGAACCAGAATTTCATCAAGCGGTTGAAGAAGTTCTCGCTTCACTTGATGTGGTACTCGAGAAACATCCCGAATACCGCTCGGGAAAAATTATTGAAAGAATGGTTGAGCCGGAACGCGTTATTATGTTCCGTGTTCCATGGATGGATGACCAGGGTGAAATTCATATCAATCGCGGTTTTAGAATCGGAATGAATAGTGCTATCGGTCCTTACAAAGGAGGATTAAGATTCCACCCGTCAGTTACACTTGGAATTTTAAAGTTCCTCGCTTTTGAACAGGTTTTCAAAAACAGTTTAACTACACTACCTATGGGCGGCGGTAAAGGCGGCTCGGACTTCGATCCTAAAGGAAAATCGGATAATGAAGTTATGCGTTTCTGCCAAAGCTTTATGACTGAATTATTCCGCCATATCGGTCCCGATACAGACGTTCCTGCCGGAGATATTGGTGTTGGAGCAAGAGAAATCGGTTACATGTTCGGACAATACAAAAGATTAAAAAACGAATTCACAGGCGTTCTTACCGGTAAAGGTTTGAACTGGGGTGGCTCTCTTGTTCGTCCCCAAGCAACAGGTTTTGGCGCAGTTTATTTCGCACAAGAAATGCTGAAAACCAAAGGACAAAGTTTTGAAGGAAAAATATGTGCGGTATCCGGCTTCGGAAACGTTGCCTGGGGTGCAGTAACAAAAATTAATCATCTCGGCGGTAAAGTTGTTACGCTTTCTGGTCCCGACGGTTTTATTTATGATAAAGACGGAGTTAAGGGTGAAAAGATTGATTTCATGTTGAAATTAAGAGCCAGTGCTTTGGATTCTGTTGAACCGTATGCAAAAGAATTCAAAGTTGATTTCTTCCCGGGCAAACGTCCATGGGGAGTAAAAGTTGATGTTGCAATGCCATGTGCAACCCAGAACGAACTTAACGAGAATGAAGCTAAAGAATTAGTAAAGAACGGCTGCACCTGTGTTTGTGAAGGAGCTAATATGCCGACTACAAACGAAGGTGTAAAAATATTCCAGGAGGGCGGCGTACTGTACGCTCCTGGTAAAGCTTCCAACGCAGGCGGAGTTGCAACTTCAGGGTTGGAAATGAGCCAGAACAGCATGCGTTTACCATGGTCAGCAGAAGAAGTTGACAAACGCTTACACGAAATTATGATTAGAATTCATGATAAATGCCTTGATACTTCGGCAAGATTCGGATTACCCGGAAATTACGTTGCCGGGGCAAACATTGCCGGCTTCCTTAAAGTAGCAGATGCAATGCTTGATCAAGGATTAGTATAAACTTTTAATTCAGTGAATACTACAAAGGCTGTCCCTTAAAGGACAGCCTTTTTTATTGCAATTGGTTGTTGGATTAGGGACATTATCATGCTTGATTCAATAAGTTTTTTTTTCTAATTTGTTGCCACAATTTGAGGATGAAATGACTTTCACAGTTTTATATAGTAAAATTAAAGACCCCTCTTTTGAAGACGGGTATTATTATGCACATATCCCTGCTCTTGACTTAACAACACACGGCTTCGGTATTGACGGAGCTAAATCAGCCGCTGTTGATTTATTAAAACTATGGATTGAAGAGAAAAGAGCTAATGGAGAGGAAATTACAGTAGATGACGACTTTCTTTACTCCAAAATCGAAATGACAAATGCCTTATCAGCCTAAAGAAGTTTTAGCCAAACTGCTGAAAGCCGGTTTTATTGTTAAGAGACAATCGGGTTCGCAAGTTGTTTTAAGACATTCGGACGGTAGACAAACTTATGTCGCAATGCACACCAAAGATATACCTGAAGGAACATTTAAGAAGATTTTGAAGCAATCACAAATGACAGTTGAAGAATTCAAAAAATTATAGAGACTTCAGCAATCATCCTTAAAAACATTCTCCAATTCATCTTCTTCACTGCAAACCTAAAAAAAAATAGAAAATATTTAATGAATAATGATAACCGGTATCGTATTAATTTTTAACGTTTACTAATTTTGTTTTGTAAATTAATTGAGGTAGCCATGAAAAAAGTTTTTCTATTTGTACAGTTCTTTTTTATTATCAACTTTGCTGTTAATGCCCAATTTAATGAGACTAAAATTGATGACATTCTAAAGAAAAGTTTTAATGACGAGGGACCGGGAGGGGTTGTATTAATCAACTTAAAGGGAGAAACGGTTTATAATAAAGCTTTCGGTTTTTCAGACACAGAATTGAAAACAAAAAACACAACCGAAACAGTTTTTCAAATCGGTTCAATCTCAAAACAGATGACCGCTGTTGGTATTTTGCTGCTCGTCGAAGAAGGGAAATTGAACCTTACTGACCCGCTAACAAAATTTATCCCGGACTTCATCGAGCCTGCAAGTAAAGTAACAATAGAACATCTTTTACTCCATAATTCAGGTATTCAAAGTTATACTTCTTCCCCTAAATGGAATCCCGCATGGGAATCGAAACGCAGTATATCGGAAACAATCGACCTTATTAAAAATGAGCCTTTCGATTTTAACCCCGGTGAAAAATTTCAGTACAACAATTCCGGCTATATCATTTTAGCTTTCATAATAGAAGAAACAAGCAGAATGAAATTCGGAGATTTTATGAAAGAAAGAGTTTTCGCTCCTCTCGGAATGAATAAAACAAGGCACGGTAACAGTAAAGAAGAATTGGGGTTCCGTGCAGAAGGTTTTACTCTCAATGTACGCGAGAAGAAACTCAATAAATCGGTTTACACTGAATTCGAGCAGTTATCAGGTGCGGGCTCTTTTATTTCAACGGTTGGAGATATGTTACTGTGGGATGAGGCGGTCAAAGCAAAAAAACTTTTATCCGCTGAAAACTGGAATAAAGCTCTTTCACCTTTAGTAAAAACTAACTGGGGGGAAACACATCATTACGGTTACGGCTGGGTTGTTCAAGATTTTTACGGACATAAACTTGTTTGGCACAACGGCGGAATGCCCGGATTTTTATCTTCTTTTTATCGCTTCCCGGAGGATGAATTAACAATAATCCTTCTTACAAACAGCGACTACAGCGGCTCCGACGATATTGTTAAAAGAATTGCTAAATCAATTTTTAGTGTTGACGATAATAAAAATAAACCGGCACTACTGCCCAATGAACAACTGGCTAAGTTTGAAGGGGACTATATTTTTTCGCAGATTAAGTGTACGCTTAAACTTGATGAAGATGGAGTTCTGAGAATGAGTTATCCCGAACTACCGCTTCCCGCTTTAACATTCATTGCTTCTTCGAAAGACACTTTATACGAAGAAACATTGGATGAATATTATTTCATTGTTAAAGAGTATGAAAATGGTGTCCCGGTTGCCGGTGAAATTTTCAATGCAGGGAAAAAATTGAAGTTCTACAGAGAAGGTTATGAACCAAAATTTGAATTAACCGAAATCTCAACAGATGAACTGAAAAAGTATGAAGGAGTTTATGAATTTGCCCCGGGCGCAGAAATGAAAGTCTATATTAAAGAGAATGAATTAAAAGCGTTCCTAAAGGGTCAACCGGAATACACACTGTTATTTATGGGTGGGCATAAATTTCAGCTTAAAGGATTGACCGGTTTCGTTATGATCTTTGATGTTGATGACAACAATAACGTAAGCGGAGTTACTTCAAGCCAACCAAATGGAGATTTTAGGGCAAAAAAGAAATAGGTCTGCCATAAATTAATAAGGGCTGATAAAAAGTCTATCAGCCCTACACTTTTAATCTATTATTTCAAATCCGGTGTATTTCTGTAATACTTTCGGAACGACTATTTTTCCTTCCGGCGTTTGATTATTTTCAAGAATTGAAACCATCAAACGGCTTGTTGCAAGTCCGCTTCCGTTTAATGTATGAACAAACTCCGGTTTTTTTGTGTCTTCTCTTCTGTAGCGGATGTTTGCTCTTCTCGCCTGAAAATTTTCAAAGTTACTGCACGATGAGGCTTCAAGCCATTTATTTTCTGCCGGCGACCAAGTTTCTATATCGTAACACTTAGCTGCAGAAAAACTTAAATCACCGCTGCATAACATTAATATTCTGTACGGCACATTCAACGCTTGCAGAATATCTTCGGCATCTTTTACCAATGCTTCAAGTTCATTGTAAGAAGTTTCCGGTTTAACGAATTTCACCATTTCAACTTTATTGAATTGGTGAACTCTTAAAAATCCTTTCGATTCTTTTCCATAAGAACCGGCTTCCCTTCTGAAACATGCGGAGTAACCGACAAACTTAATCGGTAGTTCTTTTTCATTTAGAATTTCATCGCGGTAAATATTTGTAATAGGAACCTCAGCCGTAGGAATCGGGAAGAGATCATCTTTGTCGATAAAATACATATCGTCTTCCATTTTCGGTAGCTGTCCCGTTCCTTTCATTGATGTACGGTTCACAAGAAACGGGGGAAATATTTCTTTATAACCATGATGCTGTAGATGAAAGTCCAGCATAAAATTTATTAATGCACGTTCAAGTGTTGCTCCTTTACCTGTATACAACGGGAACCCGGAACCTGAAATTTTTGCACCTCGTTCAAAATCGAGTATCTTTAACTTCTTGCCGAGTTCAATATGGTCAATCGCTTTTTCTTCTTGTTTGAACGAGAAACCTTCAGGCAGCCATTGACGCACTTCTACATTCTCTTCGGCAGTTTTACCCACTGGGACTGAACTATGCGGCAGGTTGGGAATGTACATTAACATCTCCTGTAACTGCTTCTCAATCTCGTTTAACTTTCCGTCATTCTCCGCGATACTATCCGAAACGGTTTTCATCTCCGTAATGATAGCTGAAGCATCACCACCTGATTTTTTCAGTTGTGCAACCTGCTGTGATGCCTGGTTACGACGGGTTTTCAGTTCGTCGGTTGCAAGTATCATTTCACGGCGTTGACGGTCAAGTTCAAGTATTTCGTCAATACGGCTTTTTTCGTTTTTGTTTATTATCCCCTGTTTTACAAGTTCGGGATTTTCTCTTATATATTTTAAGTCTAACATTACTTCTCCTATGTAATTAAGGATTAAACGCTGAGTCGCAAAGACGCAGAGTTTAATTGACAATTATTCAATAAAATTATTTACTTTTCTTCGAATACCATCTTTTAAAACCGGCACATTGAAATTTATTAACAAACCCAATCTTTTATCTGCCAGTTTTAAATAGGTAACCAACTGAACCTCATGTACCGGCAACAATACTTCAACAGCTTTTAACTCAACGACTATTTCTTTTTCAACAAGAATATCCATAAAGAATTCTTTGTCCAGTTTCTTACCTTTATAAAGTAGTGGCACCTTAACCTGACTTTCAACAAACAGGTTTCTTTCTCTTAATTCCTCAAGAAGACAGCATTCATAAACTGATTCCAATAAACCCGGTCCCAAATTCCGATGCACTTCAATCGCTGCTGAAATGATTTTGTTAGTTAACTCATTATATCTGGATACCATCTCTGCGTCTCCATGTCTCTGCGTTCGGCTTCTTTATTTCACAACAATATTAAGGATTTTGTTTTTAACGAAGATTTCCTTTACGATTGTTTTTCCTTCCGTGTACTTTGTGATTCTCTCATCCGCATAAACAGAAGATTTAACGTACTGTTCATCACTATCCATCGGGACATCAATGGTTCCTCTCAGCTTACCGTTAACCTGCACTGCAATACTTACTGTATCTTCAACAAGTGCAACTGCATCCGGTTCAAACCAAACAGGCATTTCAAAAAGAGATTTATCATTCCCTGCTATCTGCCAGCATTCTTCGGCGAGATGAGGAGCAACCGGTCCGAGTAACACTGCATATCGTTCAAGAACGTAAGAGATTAAATCTTTTCTACAAGCAGCTAAATTCTTAGTAAGTTCATTCAGTAACTCCATTAAAGATGCAATTGCAGTATTAAACCTGAAATGCTCAAGTTCAACATCGTACTTAGCTATAGTTTGATTAATCTTTCGGTAAACAGATTTTTCTTCATTACTCAATGTTTGCAAATCATATTTGCTTTCCGCACGGTTACTTTTAATAATCCCTTCATGGGCATTAAACAAATCATAAGTTCTGATAACAAATCTCTCGGTACCGGAAATACCTTTGTCGCTCCAATCACCGCCCATCTCATAAGGTCCCATAAACATCAGGTATAAACGGAAAACATCGGAGCCTGTATTTTTTATATAGTCGTCGGGATTAATAACATTCCCTTTCGACTTGGACATCTTTGCTCCTTGATTTGTAATCGTTCCTTGATGAATTAAAGTTTGAAACGGTTCATCCGAATTCGTCATCCCGATATCACGCAAGAATTTATGGATGAACCTTGCATAAAGTAAGTGCATTGTAGCGTGCTCTGCACCGCCTACATACATATCAACCGGAGTCCAAGCATTCCCAAGTTCTTTATCAAAAATCCCTTTGAAGAAATTCGGATTCAGATACCGGAAATAATACCAGGATGAATCAACAAATGTATCCATAGTATCAGGGTCGCGTTTTGCATCTGCACCGCACTTCGGGCATTTTACATTAACAAACTTTTCGTTACTTGCCAGCGGTGATTCGCCTGTAGGTTTAAATTCAATATCATACGGCAGTTCAACAGGAAGCTGCTCTTCCGGTACAGGAACCAAACCGCATTCGGGGCAATGGATTACCGGTATCGGGGTGCCCCAATATCTTTGCCGGGATATCAACCAATCTCTCAAACGGTAATTTGTTTTTCTTTTACCGAGATTTTTTTCTTCAAGAAAATCAGAAACTTTTTCTATTCCATCGTCCGAGTTTAATCCGTCAAACTGAGCAGAGTTTATCATTGTCCCGACTTCAACAAATGCTTCTGTTAATTCTTCTTCGGGTGATTTACCGGCTTCAAGTATAACTTTTCTTATCGGAAGATCAAACTTTTTAGCGAATTCAAAATCACGTTCATCGTGCCCCGGCACAGCCATAACGCAGCCGGTTCCGTATGTTAAAAGTGCGTAATCGGCTATCCAGATCGGTACTTTTTCATTATTTACAGGGTTGATTGCATAAGCCCCTATCGGCACCCCGGTTTTTTCTTTTACTGTTGATGTTCTTTCAATTTCAGTTAAAGATTTAATTGAATCTTTGTAAGCATTAACACCCTCTTTAAATTCAGGTGTTGTTAGTTTATCAACAAGCGGGTGTTCCGGTGCGATAACAACGTAAGTAACACCGAAGAGCGTATCGGGTCTTGTTGTAAAAACTGTTATAGTTTCATCGCTGCCGTCAACTTTAAAATGCACTTCCGTACCGGTACTTTTCCCTATCCAGTTACGCTGCATCAGTTTTGTTTTATCAGGCCAGTTGATTGTATTCAATCCGTCAAGAAGCTCTTCAGCATAGTCTGTAATTTTAAAGAACCACTGGGTAAGATTTTTTTGAATTACAACAGTTCCGCATCTTTCACAACCGCCGTCATGAACCTGCTCGTTAGCAAGCACAGTATTACACGATGAACACCAATTAACCGGCGCATTTTTTCGATATGCCAATCCTTTTTTGTAAAGCTGTAGAAAGAGCCACTGATTCCATTTATAATACTCGGGAATGCACGTCATTAATTCCGCATCCCAATCGTTCATACAACCGATACGTTTTAGCTGCGAGCGAATGTCGTCAATATTTCGAAGAGTAGAATCTTTCGGATGTTCGCCTGTTTTTATTGCATGATTTTCAGCCGGGAGCCCGAACGCATCGTAGCCCATCGGTTCAAATACGTTGTATCCTTTCAGTTTTCTAAATCTTGCCCATGTATCCGTGGGACCGTAATTGTACCAGTGTCCGCAGTGGAGTTTTGCTCCCGAAGGATAAATAAACATAACAAGGCAGTAAACTTTTTTATCGGTTTTTGAGAGGTCGGTTTTATCAACTTTATTCTCATCCCAATACTTTTGCCATTTGGATTCTATTTCAGAAAAGGGGTAACGCATAATACTCAAATAAATTAATTAAAAA
>DAIRET010000310.1:0-1891 GCA_036795455.1 Ignavibacteriaceae bacterium | reverse complement strand
AATCAATAACCTGGTTAAAGGAGATTATTTCATTAACAAGGAATAATTACGGTGATGTAGTCAAGTTAGCAAGTCTTACATTCGATATTACGGAATATAAAACCCTTGAGGAAAACCTGAAGTCGTCGGTTGACGAATTAAAATCACTTGAAGCTTCACGTATAAGATTCATAAATATACTTGCACACGATTTACGCGCACCTTTCACAAGCATACTCGGTTTTGCTGAAATCCTTCTCAACGAACCATCGCTGCCTGATAAAGATAGGAAGGAATACCTTACCTACATTTACGATGCATCGCAAAATCAGCTTGGTTTTACTAATTATTTACTTGATTGGGCAAGACTAAAATCCGGAACAATTAAAATGGAAACCGGCAGGCTTCGAGCTTCGGATATTGTTTATAACGAAGTTTCAAATCTTACCGGTAATGCTGTCAGGAAGAATATAGAAATTAAAACAGATATAAGCGATGATATATATATACTCGCAGATGAAAGGTTGTTGGGTCAGGTTTTTTCTAATCTTATTAATAATGCAATTAAGTACTCAAAGGAGAATTCCATTATAGAAGTAAATGGAAATATCTATAATGAAAAGTATGCAGAGTTTGTAGTTAAAGATTTCGGAGTTGGTTTAACACAGGAAGAAAAGAAGAAAATATTTAACCTGGAGGAAAGTTTTACCAAAGAGGGGACTAAAGGAGAAAAGGGAACCGGACTGGGATTAGCACTTGTTAAAGAAATTATATTAAAACATAACGGCGATATCTGGTTCTTTTCCGAGGAGAACAACGGAACCGAGTTTCATTTTATTATTCCCCTTGCATCAAGGATGGTTTTGCTTGTTGAGAGCGATGAATCAGTTAAAAGTATTATTAATTCGATTATTAAAAAGAATTTTTCAGACATTGAGTTAATTTATGCGGATAACGGGTTTGAAGCATTAAATCTACTCGGAGAGTTTTTCCCGGTGTTGATAATTCTGAATGATAAACTGCCTATGATGAACGGCTTACAGTTTATTGATTCTGCAAGAAGTATTTTTTCAGGTTTCGCAGTACCGGTAATTTTCCTTGGTGATAAAAAAACTATGGAAAACATGGAAAAGCTGACGAATAAAAAATCCGTCTTTTTTTCAGACATAGCGATACAAGAAAACAGTTTACTTAAAATTTTGAATCAATTAATTGATTGATTTTTTAGTCTTAGTAGGATAATTGGAAATTGAGGAGTAATGGAAGTGTTTAATGAATTAAATATCTCTAAACAATGGTATGCATTATATACAAAACCAAGGCACGAAGTAAAAGCTGCAATTGAAATGGATGCATGCGGTATTAAGTATTATCTGCCAATGGTTACAAGAGTAAAACAATGGAGTGATAGAAAAAAGAGAGTAAAAGAACCATTGATTCGCTCTTATATTTTTGTTAGAGTGTCGGAACAGGAAAGAGTTTTGGCACTTCAACTTAATTCGATTATACGTTGCGTTTCGCAAAGAGGTATTCCGGCAAAAATACCTGAAAATCAGATGAACAATTTTATCCGCTTCATTCAAGACGGTTATGAATACCATGTTCTTAATTCGATTACAAAAGGGGTGAAAGTTCGGATTATTTCCGGACCGATGATTGGTGTTGAAGGTGTTGTTATTGAAGAGCCGGAACATAAATCGATTGCCGTATCAATTGAATTGTTGAATAGAACAATCATAACAAGAATAAAAGACGAGCAGATTTTAGAAGTTATTACAGAAAAACCGATAGAGGATTTCGAGTAATTGGAGGGATAATTGAAATGATAAACCAACCCGAATTGAACAGCTTAAAAAAAGGAGATGAAGTAAATCATTTCCTCCTTATAAAAAAATCGGAAGAAAAATTAACA
>DAIRET010000309.1:0-1900 GCA_036795455.1 Ignavibacteriaceae bacterium | reverse complement strand
AAGAAGCTATTGAAGAACTAAAAAAGGACTAAGTATTATTGTGGAACATAATATTATTGATTACATAATTATTGCCGGCTATCTTATCGGCATTGCAGTTTGGGGAATAGTATCAGGGGGAAAACAAAAAAGTATAAAAGATTATTTCCTGGGTTCAAAAGTTGTACCCTGGTGGGCAGTCTGTTTTTCTATTGTTGCTGCCGAAACGAGTACACTTACATTTATCTCGATTCCTGGGTTAGCATATCTAACAAACTTGAATTTTCTTCAGCTTACTATCGGGTATTTAATAGGAAGAATTGTTATAGCTAATTTCTTTTTACCTTCATACTTTAAAGGTGAATTATCAACTGCCTACGCTTTTCTAGAAAACAGGTTCGGTGCAAAAACAAGGTCATTCGCTTCCATTGTTTTCTTGTTTACAAGAACAGCCGCGGATGGTGTTAGACTTTTTGCAACCGCAATTCCTTTGAAGCTGATGATGGATATTAGTTACCCTGCTGCAATCCTTATTATTGCGGTTATTACGCTTCTATACACATACACAGGTGGAGTTAAAGGAGTTATCTGGGTAGATGTAGTACAAATGTTTATTTATATCGGCGGAGCTTTAGTGTCCGCAATCTTTTTACTCTCCATCCTTCCAGAAGGATGGACTACAGTTGTAAATGCCGCTGCTGCGGATAACAAATTCAATTTTATCAACTTGGGATTTGAAAACGGTATCGGCGGATTTTTCTCGCAGCCTTATACTTTAATAGGCGGACTGCTTGGAGGAGCTTTTCTTTCAATGGCTTCGCATGGAACAGATCAGCTTATTGTGCAGAGATTATTATCGACTGAATCATTGAACAAAGCAAAAAAAGCTATTATCGGAAGCGGAGTTATTGTAATATTCCAATTCATAGTTTTCTTGATTCTCGGAGTTATGCTTTATGCTTACTATGGAGAAACCGGGTACAAATCAGATGAAATTTTCCCGTTGTTTATAATTAATGAACTTCCGGTAGGATTAACGGGGATTATCATTGCCGGGTTGTTTGCCGCTGCAATGTCTACACTCGCAGGTTCGATGAGTTCATTAGCTTCATCAACTATGATGGACCTTTATCTTCCCTTTAAAGGAGCAGGGTTGGATGAAAGTAAAAAACTTAGAGTTTCAAGATTGTTTACGATTATGTGGGCATTTATGCTTGTAGGCTCTGCGGTATTTTTTATGGAATCGCCCAAAGCTGTAGTAGAATTAGCTTTAAGTATTGCATCCTTTACATACGGCGGTTTACTCGGTACTTTTCTACTAGGGTTGATAAACAAAAATTCGACTCAAGAGGATGCTCTTGCCGGATTTGTTGCCGGAATTTTTATAATGATAACTGTTATTGCTCTAAACCTTGTAGCCTGGACGTGGTTTACATTAGTTGGTGTTATAACAACATTGTTGGTCGGTTCTTTATTAACAGCGCTTTCAAGTCGCAATAAGGTTAAATAATTTTATAAGGAAAATATTTTGCAGTTCTCTGATTATTCTATTATCATAATTTATTTCCTGTTTACTATTGCAATTGCAATTTATTACTCGAAACGCGCCGGTAAAAGTACCGACGAATTCTTTTTAAGCGGTAGAAGTCTTCCTTGGTATCTTGCGGGATTATCAATGGTTGCAACTACGTTTGCCGCAGATACTCCGCTGGCAGTAACCGAGCTGGTTGCAAAGAACGGCGTATCCGGCAACTGGGTCTGGTGGAATTTCGTATTCGGCGGACTATTAACGGTTTTCTTCTTTGCACGTCTTTGGCGGCGGGCTGGAATAATGACTGAAGTTGAGTTTGCTGAAATCCGTTACTCAGGTAAACCGGCAAGATTTTTACCGCTGTCAGCAGTTTGCGGTACAATGGTTTTT
>DAIRET010000308.1:0-1924 GCA_036795455.1 Ignavibacteriaceae bacterium | reverse complement strand
AAGGAGTATATTACATTTCTCTTTCTATCCTTCCCAAGTGCAACTTGGGAAGGAGTATATTACATTTCTCTTTCTATCCTTCCCAAGTGCAACTTGGGAAGGAGTATATTACATTTCTCTTTCTATCCTTCCCAAGTGCAACTTGGGAAGGAGGTTTTGTTTTTCCTTCCGATCCGAACTTTTTGAAGAAAAATAAAATTCCAATACAAAGCAATATTCATCGTCTTTTATAAAGAATAAGGTGGTTTTAATTAGTCTTAATAAGAGTTATTCTATTATATCTTATGAAAGTATAGTAAAATTTGCTATTTTACATTTTGATAAAAAGAAAAAAAATTAATATTTTTTTAAATAATACGTTAATAAGAAAAAAGAAGAAGAAATTAATATATAACAATGTATTAATAGAAGGAATTTGTTTTTACGATAAAAGTGAGGTTAAAAATGTCAAGAACATTGAACAAAGTGATGCTCATCGGGAACGTAGGTAGAAATCCGGATTTGAAGTACACTCCAAGCGGAATCCCAGTAACTTCATTCAGATTAGCAACATCTGAAACCTGGAAAGACAGAGATGGCAACGTACAGGAACATACCGATTGGCACACTATTGTAGCATGGCGTGGTTTAGCAGAGGTAATCCACAGGTTAGTAAAGAAAGGTTCACGGGTTTACATAGAAGGCAGAATACAGACCCGTTCCTTTGACGACAAGACTGGCAACAGAAGACATGTGGTGGAAGTATTGGCAGACAATATGCTCCTTCTTGAAGCAAGAAAGTTAAAAGATGACGATTCTTTTGATGACGACAGGTCTCTTCTTGCCGACCAATCAGATTTTGATTTAGACTTGAACTTAGACTATGAAAGCGAAATTCCGATGGGTAGCTCTTCTCATAGCAATGAATTCCCATTTTAATTTGCAAATATAATTTTATTTTAAGCCCCTTTCACTAAGGGGCTTTTATCATTTATGAAATATAATAAAAATTTAGAATTAAAAGTTGGTTTGGCTGCACTTGCCGCTATTATTCTTTTAATTATCGGTATAACTCTTGGCAAAGGGATTAGCGTTTCAATGTCGCAAAACATAGTAAAATTCCGTTTTGCCCACTCGGCCGGTATCCAGGAGTCCGCTCCGGTTACAATTAACGGAGTTAGAAGGGGATACGTTACTGCTGTTACCAATGATAATAGCTCTGTGCTTATTACTGCCAATCTTTCAGATGTTTCCGATATTAACGAAGATGCCGTAGCTAAAATTACTATGCTCGAAATTACTGGCGGAAAGAAAATCGAAATTTATCCCGGTCATTCAGAAAAAAAATTCAACTTACAGCAAGAACTGCCCGGAGTGCAAGCTGACGACCTTTCAAACCTCATTTCTGATTTCGGCACGATTGCAAAACAAGCCCAATCTGTTATTGGGCGAGTTGACACATTAACTTATCTTCTGAATAATTCTATTGCAAACAATAACACTTTAGAAAAACTAAATTCATCATTAGATAATTTTGTAAATATTGTAGATATGCTTAAACAGCAGGCAGAAAGAACTTCCGGCGATATTAATGATGTTTTTCGTGATGTGAAATATCTTTCTTCGGGTTTTAAAAATTCTTACGATAAATATGAACCAGTCGTGGATTCTTTAGTTTATAGATTAGACAGGATTTCAAGCGAAGCTGAATTGATTTTAAATTCAACAAAATCGTCAATGTCCAATGCCGATACTCTTCTTGCTGATATTAAAGTACTTTCAAAAGATTTGAAAAATGGGAATGGGTTGCTTTCCCGTCTTATTTATGATAAAGGACTCAGTTTAAAAGTTGATACAACCTTAAATTCACTTAATTCCTTGCTAAAACAAATCAAACATTACGGAATAAATGCAAACATTAGTATAGGAGCGAAACCGTAAACAG
>DAIRET010000109.1:0-9879 GCA_036795455.1 Ignavibacteriaceae bacterium | reverse complement strand
ATTCAACTTGGGGCAGCTAATCCTCCGGTTGCACTTGATGCAGATATAACCGCTTTTAACAAAGCATTTATAGAGGTTGCCGAAAAAGTTACCCCCTCAATTGTACAGATTGCAGTTGTATCAAAAGTTAAAAGAGAGCAAACACAGGATTTCTTTTTCTTTCCATTCAAGGATTTTAATATGCCGGAAGAACAAGCAGGTTCCGGCAGCGGTGTGATTATTAGTGAGGATGGTTACATTTTAACAAATAATCATGTCGTTGAAAATGCAACAAAAGTTACTGTCGGTTTACAGGATAAACGTACATTCGATGCAAAAGTTATCGGTACCGACCCGTTAACCGATCTGGCAGTTATAAAAATTGAGACAAAAGGATTGGATGCAGCTTATCTTGGGGACTCGGATAAATTGAGAGTAGGGCAGTGGGTTATGGCAATAGGAAACCCGCTTTCATTATCTTCAACCGTTACAGCAGGTATTGTAAGTGCGCTTAACAGAGGTCAATTAAACTTAATACGGAATGAAGGCGGATTCAATGTAGAAAACTTTATCCAAACAGATGCAGCTATCAATCCGGGTAACAGCGGCGGTGCGCTTGTTGATCTTTCAGGTGCCGTAATCGGTATTAATACTGCTATTGCAACAAGAACCGGTACATATATCGGATATGGATTTGCTATTCCAATTAATCTTGCTAAAACAGTTTCACGGGATTTAATTGCACACGGTAAAGTTACACGCGGCTTCATCGGTGTTCAAATTAGAGAAGTTGATGCCTCGCTTGCCAAAGCACTTGGATTAGATAAACCGACAGGTGTGATAATCGAGAGTATAGTTGAAGACGGCGCAGCAGCAAAAGAGGATATTAAAACCGGGGATGTTATTCTTAAAATAGACGGTTTAGAAGTTTCGCAGCCGAACCAGTTACAAGGATACGTCGCAACTAAAACAGCCGGGACTAAAGTATCTTTGTCGATCTTCCGGGATGGTAAAACAATTGAGAGAAGCGTTATGCTCAAAGCAAGAGATTCAGAAGCAGTTATAGCGGAATCAAAAGAGGATGATTCTAACAAGAAAGAAGAAGCTGTTTCAGATGAAATAGAATTTGAAAAAGTAGGTTTATCGGTTAGGAATATGACATCCCAGGAAAAGAAAACTTATGATGTTAAGAACGGTGTATATATTTCAGGTGTTAAAGACTTCGGTAATGCCTCAAACCAGGGCTTGGGAAGGGGAATAGTTATTACAAAAGCCGACAAACAGAACATTAATTCGGTGAAGGATTTGAAGAAAATTTTCGACGAAAAGAAAGGTGGAGCTGTACTGCTAAATGTTCAGGACAGCAAAGGTAATACAAGGTTTGTAGGATTGCAGATACCCGAATAAGTATTAGTTCAAATTAGAAACAATTAGGCTGTACCGGTAGGAAAACCGGTGCAGCTTTTTTTATTTATTGTGCTTATCGAATAATTCATCTTTTCGATTAATAGGAGAAAAATTAGTGTATGCGTAATCCCACTTTTTTTCTTATATTGACTTCAAAGAAAAAAATTTATTTACAATAAGAGTTTAAGATTACTAGGAAAAAGATAGGTTTGTTTTGGGCAGTTGCTATCCTGTTTTCAGGGTAGAGGAAAGTCCGAACTCCATAGAACAAGGTGCCGGGTAACACCCGGGTTTCCGTAAAAACGGAAAACGGAAAGTGCCACAGAAAAAATACCGTCCCGAAGTATCGGGATAAGGGTGAAAAGGCAGGGTAAGAGCCTACCGCTTCAATAGTAATATTGAAGGCAGGGAAAACCCCACCCGGAGCAAAATCAAATAGGAGATTCTTCCCGTTTAGGGTAAAAGTTGTTCGCTTTTAATGAATCTCGGGTAGATCGCATGATTTTTGCAGTAATGCAAGAACAAGATAAATAATTGCCGCTGCCGGTTTCCGGTAGTACAGAATTCGGCTTATAAAAATGACCCTATCTTTTCCGGGTATTTGGTTTGTTTTATGTTAAAGAAAATCTGGAATGTAAAAGAAGTTTCCGATAACAATGAAGTTGAATACTTAGCCGACTCCCTTAACATTTCCGAAATTTTAGCTAAGTTGCTTGTACTTCGGGGAATTAAAACATTTCCCGAAGCAAAAAGATTTTTCCGCCCGTCTATTAGCCTCCTCTACGATCCCTTCTTAATGGATGGTATGGAAAAAGCCACTACAAGGGTGATTGATGCACTTACCTGTAACGAAAATATTGTTGTTTACGGCGATTATGATGTTGACGGAACCTGTTCAACTGCATTGCTCTACATGTTCCTTAAAGAGTTGGGTGCAAAAGTTACTTATTATATTCCTAATAGGATTAAAGAAGGGTACGGTATTTCACAACTTGGTATCGACTTCGCTAAGAATAACAACAACTCATTAATGATTTCGGTTGACTGCGGAATAACTGCAATTGAAGAAACCGATTACGCAAATCAAATTGGTATTGATCTTATTATTTGCGATCACCATCAACCTAAAGACGAACTCCCCAAAGCTTATTCAATCTTAGACCCGCTAAAACCGGGTTGTGATTATCCTTTTAAATTCCTGTCCGGTGCGGGTGTTGCATTCAAACTTGCACAGGGTATTTCCGAAAGGATCGGGCAAAGAGGATTACCTCTGAAATATCTTGATCTTGTTGCACTTGCCGGTGCGGCAGATATTGTTCCCTTAGTTGATGAGAATAGAATTCTTGTTAAAGAAGGATTAGTGTTAATAAACAACGATCCACGCCCGGGGGTAAGAGCATTAATTAACAAAAGCGGTATGGAACCGGGTAATTTATCTTCGGGAAATATTGTCTTTACCCTGGCTCCGCGGATTAATGCAGTAGGAAGGTTGGGAGATGCTCATATTGCTGTTGAATTGCTTATCTCCAACGATGAAAAAAAGGCTGAAGAAATCGCAAGCATACTCGAAAGCGAAAATAAAGAGAGAAGAAAAATCGACGAAGATACTTTAAACGAAGCGATAAGTGTAGTTGAAAGCAATCTTAATCTTGAAGATGAACTTGCAATTGTTTTACATGAAGAAGGATGGCACCCTGGCGTAATCGGAATTGTTGCATCCCGCCTTGTAGAGAAGTATTATCGCCCAACTGTAATGCTTACAACTATTGAAGGCGTTGCCAAAGGCTCTGCAAGAAGCATTTCTAATTTTAACATTTATGAAGCATTAAAAGAATGCGAAGAATTGTTGGTTCATTTCGGCGGGCATCAAGCAGCAGCCGGTGTTGCAGTTGAAGTTGATAAGATAAATGAATTCAGAGAAAAGTTTAACCGGGTAGTTCGTGAAAAACTAAATAACGAATACCCTTTGCCCCAGCTTGATATTGACTCTAAAATAAGATTGTCTGAAATTACTCCTAAATTTTTACGTATAATTGATCAATTTACTCCTTTCGGTCCAATGAATATGAGACCCGCATTTTTAGCGGAGGAAGTTGAAATTTCGAGTTATATTAAAGTTGCCGGAGGCAGGCATTTGATATTTGCAGTAAGACAAAAGGGATGCGACAGGGTGTTTGACTGTGTAGCATTCGAGATGAGTGAATACGCAGATAAGCTATCGGGAAACGACACACTTATCGATATTGTATTTACTATTGATCATATGAGAAGAGAGGGAAGAATTTTTCCCCAGTTGAAAATTAAAGATTTGAAAATTAAAGATAATGACTAGGAGTACGTTTTATGTCAGGACATTCAAAATGGGCGACAATTAAAAGAAAAAAAGCAGCAGTTGATGCTAAAAGAGGTAAAATGTTTACCAAACTTATCAAAGAAATTACAATAGCTGCAAGACAGGGTGGAGGAGATCCCGCAGGAAATCCACGTTTAAGATTAGCAATTGATAATGCTAAGGCTCAAAATATGCCAGCAGACAATATTGATAGAGCGGTTAAAAAAGCTACCGGTGAACTTGAAGGCGTTTCGTACGTTGAGTTGACATACGAAGGATATGGTCCGGGTGGAGTTGCTGTTCTTGCCGAAGTTGCAACTGATAATAAAAACAGAACCGTTGCGGAAGTAAGACATCTTTTCAGCAAAAACGGCGGTGGACTCGGTGAAACAGGTTCCGTTGCATGGATGTTCGATAGAAAAGGAATAATCAACGTTAAAAGGAATAATAAATCGGAAGATGAGATGATGGAAGTCATTATTGAAGCCGGTGCAGATGATTTATCAACCGAAGAAGATTTCTTTGAAGTACAAACAGCCCTCGAATCTTTTGAACAAGTAAGAAAGTATTTGATTGAAAACGGCTTTGAAATAGAAGGTGCGAACTTGCAATGGGTAGCGAAGAACCTGATAAAAGTAACGGGAGAGACTGCGGAAAAAACAATTAAATTGATTGATGCGCTTGAGGATAACGATGACGTGCAGAATGTTTTCTCGAATGCCGATTTTGATGAATCAGATTTGTAGTTTTACTTTTAGTGAAACTCGTTTTCTTCAGGGGCTTTGTTTATGATAATTCTTGGAGTAGACCCGGGAACAATTAAAACGGGTTACGGAATTATTAAATTTCAAAGTAATCTGCTAACCCCGGTTGCCTATGGAACGGTTCAACTTGGAAAATTCAAATCACTTCCGGAAAAACTTGAATCAATTTATGACACGCTTGACTCTATTATCAAGCAGTACCACCCGGACGAATTTTCGATTGAAACGGCTTTTTACGGAAAGAATGTTCAATCGGCACTTAAAATAGGTTACGCACGCGGTGTTTCTATGCTTGTAGCAATTCATAATAAAATTCAACCCGGTGAATATTCACCGAGAGAAATAAAAAAAGCGGTTGTCGGTTCAGGAGCAGCATCAAAAGAACAGGTAAACTATATGATCAAATCGATTCTGAATTTAAAAAAATACGATTTGAAGTTCGATGAAAGCGATGCACTTGCAGCGGCAGTGTGTCATGCTTTCAGACTTAAAACTCCGGCTAATAGAAGCAAGAACTGGAAATCATTTGTTGAAGCTTTCCCCGAAAGGATAATTGGATGATAGGATTTCTAAAAGGAAAGGTGATGTCGATTAAACCAACCCGGTTAATTCTGGATGTTAGTGGAGTCGGTTATCTTGTTTATATTACAGTTAACACATTTGAAAAGATTGCTGAATCAGAAGAAACCTCTCTGTTTATTTATACGGCAGTAAAAGAAGATTCGATTACATTGTATGGGTTTTATTCCGAAAGTGAAAAGGAGATGTTTGAATTACTGATTTCGGTAAACGGGATCGGTCCTAAATCCGCACAAACAATTCTGTCCGGTATTACTGTAGAAGACTTAAAGTATGCGATCGGAAGCGGTAATATTTTAAAGATTACTTCTGCTCCGGGGATTGGCAGGAAAACTGCAGAAAGACTGCTTGTTGAATTAAAAGGAAAAATAGAATCAATCAATACCGGTGAAGCTGAATCCGATTCGGGCAGAATTAAAACCGAAGCAATCGCCGCACTTACTACGCTTGGTTATAATCTAAAAACAGCAGAAAAAACTGTGCGGGATATCCTTACTTCTTCAAATAGCATTTCGTTGGAAGAATTAATTAAAAGAAGTTTGGGGGAGTTAAATAGATGAGAGCCATTATTATAGTTTAACCAATAAGGAAAAGTAATTTCAGCTAAAAAAGGTAAAAATATTCGACTAAAAAACTATTTCTTTATTTCGATAATCTGAAATAGGATTGATATGATTAAAAGGATAACCATATATATATTACTTCTGATTCTTGGCAATTCATTATTGCTGGGGCAGAGTATTACCCGGAAGATTGACAGCCTTGAAGTTCTAATTAAATCAGCAAAAGGGAAAGAAAAAGTTGATTTACTGAATATTCAGTCTTCTCTTTATCCTGCCAAACTGGTAGAAGAAAAAATCAAAAAAGCCTCTCTTGCTCTTTCCCTTTCGAAGATGACTCAATCCGAGTATAAAAAGGGGATGGCTGAAAGTTATAATAATTTAGGTGTAGCACTATACCAGCTAAAAAACCAGGATTCTTCTCTTATTTTACTCAGAAAAGCTAAACAGGTTGCAATTAAAATAAATGAACCTAAAGTATTGGGAAAAATCTACAACGACCTCGGCAATACATACGAATTATCAAGAAATTACGACTCTGCTAACCTTTACCACGAAAAGTCGTTAGCTGTTAGAAGAGCAATTAGTGATTCAGCCGGTATCGCATCATCACTTGTAAACCTTGGGTTGAATAACTGGCGGGTAGGTAAATACCTTGAATCAAATCAATTTTATGTTGAAGCTCTTGAAATAAGGAGAAGGTTAGGTGATCCCCATTTATTGGCAAATATCTTAAATAATATCGGGATTCTTAACTGGAATTGGGGAAACTACGCAAGAGCATTACAGTATTATCTTGAGTCTTATGAAATGAGAGAAAAGGGGGCAGATTCAAATGGTGCTGCTATAACAGGAAATAATATTGCTTTGTTATATCAAAAACTTGGGGATAATGAAAATGCATACAAACACTTAACTAAAGCCCTCGAAATTGCAAGAAAAGTTGACTATAAGTTTGCTATAGGCTACTCTTTAGAAAACATCGGGCTCTATTACTACACTATTAAAGAATATGATAAAGCACTCGAATATTTAGAAAAGGGATTAGAGGTTTATAATTCCGAAAACAATATCGGTGGAATTACAGATGCTAATAACAAATTAGGTGATGTTTATTTCGTAAGAGAAAAGTATAAAGAAGCAATTGAATATTACGAAAAAGCTTTGGAATTAGCACTGGAAACAACTAATCGAAAAGCTACTATTACGAGCTTAAATAATCTTGGAAAAGTATACTTAAGCATTAACGAATTTGATAAAGCAAAAACTTATTTATTTAAAAATCTTGAGATGCTTAAAGATGATAGAATGCCCGATTTTGAAAGTGATGCGTATGGTTTTTTATCTAAGCTTTATTATAAACAAGGGGACTTAAAAAATGCGTACTTCTATCTCCAAAGGCACAAACAGTTAAGTGATAGTCTTTTTAATTCGGAGAATTCAAGAAATATAAACGAGTTTAAAGAGAAATATGAATCGGAGCGGAAGGAGAAAGAAAACGAATATCTAAAACATCTCGCTTCACAGCAGGAATACGCTCTGAATAAACAAAATATGATAATCCTATTAATAACGTTTGCTTTTATTTTAACCCTTGTTTTTTCGGCAATCACTTACCGATTTTATTTGAATAAGAAGAAAAATGCACTTGAGATTCTAAGAGCGAAAGAAGAAGTTGAAAAATTAAATAAAGAGTTAAGGGAATCTGAAAAGAATCTACAGGAAATTAATACCACGAAAGATCGGTTTTTCTCAATTCTTGCGCACGATTTAAAAAATCCATTTCAATCAATATTGGCTTTCAGTGAAATACTGGAAGAAGAATATACCGAATTACCCGAAGATGAAATCAAAAAAATGTTGGGATTAATTAAAGAGAGTACGAAAGAGACTTATCACTTATTAGAGAATTTGTTGTTATGGGCAAGAACACAGCGCGGAAGTATTAAAATATCGAAATCGAATATTCTGATCAACGAACTAATAAATTCTGTACTTGTTTTACTTAATAATTCGCTCGTTCAAAAAAGCATTAAAATAGACATTAATGAAGTTGAAAATCACCTTATCTATTCGGATAAATACATACTTGAAACCGTATTTCGGAATTTACTTGCGAATGCAGTTAAATACTCGCATAAATCAGGTGAAATTAAAATGATATCAACAAAGCCTTCCAATGATACTATTACTATTTCGATTAAGGATAGCGGTGTGGGAATGGATGAAGAAACTATTAACGGGTTATTCAAAATTGATGTTAATCAATCCACACCGGGTACAAATAATGAAAAGGGGACCGGGCTCGGTCTTATAATCTGTAATGAATATTTGAATTTATTGGGCGGAACAATCGAGGTTCAAAGTGAACCCGGTAAAGGAAGTACATTTACTATTAAATTACCGGTTGAGTAATCATAGCTGGTAATTAACTACTCAACCGGTATAAAATTCTACTCCTATTTAATCTTATCAAGTGCCTGTTTAAGATCGGCAATCAGGTCGTCAATATTTTCAATACCGACAGATAATCTTACAAGTCCATCTGTTATGCCTGCAGCTTCTCTGGCTTCTTTTCCCATAGTGAAATGAGTCATACTTGCAGGGTGTTGAATAAGTGTTTCGACACCACCTAAACTAACTGCAAGGATACATAATTCAACCGAATCCATCAATTTTTCGCCGGCTTTGTAACCTCCTTTTAGTTCAAAAGAAATCATACCACCACCGCCTGAATGCTGCTTCTTGCAAACTTCGTAGTGCGGATGACTTTGCAGTCCCGGATACATTACCCATTCTACCAGAGGATGGTTACTTAGAAACTCTGCTATCTTCGCTGCGTTTTCGCAATGACGCTGCATTCTGAGCGATAATGTTTTTAATCCCCTATGTACCAAAAAGGAATTAAAAGGATCAATTACTCCGCCGATTTGATTTAAGACTTTTCTAATTGATTTGTAAGTTTCTTCATCCTTAACTACAATAATACCGGCAACTACATCAGCATGACCATTCAGGAATTTAGTCATACTGTGTACAACTATATCAACCCCGAACTCAAGCGGACGCTGTAAAATCGGACTCATAAACGTATTATCAACTGCAACTTTTGCTCCGATTCCTTTTGCAATTTTTGATATTTCGGCAAGATCAGTAACAGCAAGTGTCGGATTTCCCGGGGTTTCCACATAGATTAATTTTGTATTCGGTTTCACAGCATTTTTTACATCATCAAGGTTTGCGGTATAAACGAATGTCGATTCAATACCGAGTTTACTCATTATTCCGCTTAACAGGGTGCTGGTAGGTCCATAAACTGCAGCAGAGCATATTACATGGTCTCCGCAGTTTAGTAAGGCAGCAAATGTAGTATGAATAGCAGCCATACCGCTTGCACACCCCAAAGCTTTATAGCCTCCTTCAAGCGAAGCAACAGCGTTTTCCATTGCTTCAATTGTAGGATTAGCCATTCTTGTATAAATGTAACCCTTCTCCTCTCCTGCAAATAGATTTGCTCCATGTTTAGCTGATTTGAATTTAAAGGTTGATGTTTGACAAATTGGAGGTACTACTGCACCGTATTGATTTTCTTCAATTCCCGAGTGTACACACTTTGTTTCTATTTTATAGTTTTGATTATGTGACATGATTTTCCTTTAATCTTTTTATTTTATTTTCTGAATTTTTTGATAAACTCTTCAACTTCGGGTAAACCGCCCTGGTATATTAAATAACCGTTGTAAGGTTCGCGTTTTGTAATGTCATCGCACATGGGAGTAAGCATTAGTTTATTTACTTCTTTTAACTCATTTGTTTGTCCCAATGCCCAACCGAGTTTGATGTATGCAACTTCCGGCAGCATGTTTTCTGCTGGAATTACTCCTTTTGCCATTAAATCTCTACCGGTATCATAAACAAACATATGAACGTAACCCCATAGCGTTTGAACGGTCATGTAAACTGCAATACCGGCTTTGTGTGCTCTTTCAATAGCCGGATAAAGCGGTTTGTTTACATGTCCCAGGCCTGTACCTGCAATTATAATTCCTTTGTAGCCGCGTTCGACAAGCGAATCAATTATATCCGGGTGCATATTCGGGTAATAATACACCATCGCAACCCGCTCTTCAAAGAAAGGCATAATTTTTACATTACGATCCTTTCTTCTGTGGTTAAAATTATTCTTTAGCGGTTTTACACCTTTTCTTGTAACAGTAGCAACCGGTGTGTCGCCCAATGTTCTAAAAGTTGAGCGGTA
>DAIRET010000108.1:0-9884 GCA_036795455.1 Ignavibacteriaceae bacterium | reverse complement strand
AACAAGAACTGATTGGTAAAATTGATAAAGCAATTAAGAAACTTTTCGAAGACAGGGAAAAAAGAGTTCATCCTTTAAAAGATGAAAAGATATTAACCGATTGGAACGGTTTGATGATTGCCGCTTCTGCCAGGGCGTATTCTGTTTTCAGAGAGGAAAAATTTCTTCATGCTGCGGTTAAATCAACCCGGTTTATTATGGAAAAACTTTTATCTGAAGATGGGCGACTGCTTCACCGGTATAAAGATGGAGAAGCGGCAATTACCGGAACACTGGATGATTATGCTTTCTTTATTTGCGGTCTATTGCAGCTTTATGAAGCTGACTTTAACCCGGAATATTTGCTGCTTGCATTAAAACTTATTGATGTCCAACTAAAACATTTTTGGGATGATGAATACGGAGGATTCTTCCTAACGGCTGACGATGCAGAAGAACTGATTATCCGTCCCAAAGATATTTATGACGGAGCAATCCCTTCTGGCAATTCGGTTTCATTTTATAATCTGATTAAACTGTATAAAATAACCGGGAAACCGGAGCTATATGATAAAATTAAACTAATGTCGCAGTCTTTCTATTATCAAATTGAAAACTCACCGGCATCACATACGTTTTTTTTAGCCGCACTTGATAATTTATATAACGATACTATTGAAGTTATAATAGCCGGGAAGAAAGAGGATGTATCAACAAAAGCAATGTTGAATTTGCTGGGTATGAATTATAATGCTGGTACAACTCTGGTCTTATTGGATGAAAAAAGAGAAGAACTGGAAAAAATAGCTCCATACCTGAAAAGCTACATATCCATTGATGATAAAACAACCGCTTACGTATGTAAAAATTTTACTTGCGAACTACCGGTAACGAGTGTTGAAGAGCTATCTCAAAAAATCGGGATAGCATAAAAGCATAATTTATGCCTGAATTTTACTCCTTTAAGAAGTAACCCGCCATGCTTCATTTGAACATATAGGCTAAATGGAGCTAAAAAGATTTTCGATGGCTATTTATATTATCCGCAAAAATGCTTATCTTTTTTCCGTTAATATTAAGTAGTAATTACGATTTCGGAATTATTCATATTTTTCAGTCCGGAGGTATAATGAAAAAAGGTTTAATAATTGGTTTATCAATTGTTGCAGCAATCGTTATTGTTGCTGTTTTTATTTATTCATGGGTGGTAAGCAGTTATAATAACTTCGTTTCTATAAACGAATCGGTTAATAGAAGCTGGAGCCAGGTGGAAAACCAATACCAGCGGAGAATGGATTTAATTCCAAATCTTGTGAATACTGTAAAAGGGTATGCCAATTTTGAGCAAAAAGTACTTACGGATGTTACGGAAGCAAGAGCAAGTGTCGGACAGATGAAAGTTACCCCTGAAGTACTAAATGACCCGGCAATGTTTCAGAAATTTCAAGCTGCACAGGGAGAATTGAGCGGCGCTCTGTCAAGGCTCCTTGTTACTGTCGAAAATTACCCCGAATTGAAAGCGAATGAAAATTTCCTACAACTACAAGCTCAACTGGAAGGAACTGAAAACCGGATTTCTGTGGAACGAAAAAAATTCAATGAAACAGTAGAAGGCTACAATACTGCAGTAAAACGGTTCCCCGGGGCAATTATTGCAAGGATATTCGGATTTAATGAGAAACCGTATTTTCAAGCTGTAGCAGGCGCAGAAACCGCGCCCAAAGTTGAATTTTGATGCGAAATTGTTTTTTACTGTTGCTTTTATCGATTGTTGCGGTTTACTCTCAACCAAAAATTCCGAAACTAACAAACTACACAACCGATTTAACAAACACGCTTTCCAATTCGGAAATAATGGATATCGAAAATAGGCTACGCACATTTTATGACTCCACGTCTACACAACTCGTTTTTTTAATGATACCAACCCTGGACGGAGAAGTACTTGAAGATTTCGCCCACGAAGTAGCAACTATAAATAAAATAGGAACCGGTGGTAAAGATAACGGGATTCTTTTCATGGTAGCCAAGGACGATAGAGCTGTCAGGATTGAAGTCGGCTACGGACTTGAAGGAAATCTTCCCGATGCACTTGCAAGTTACATTATACGGAATGAAATCTTTCCGCTTTTTAGGGAGAATAATTATTACGGCGGCGTTCTTGCCGGTGTAGATGCAATAATCAAAGCAACTGCAGGGGAGTATCAAAAAAAGAAAGAGGATGGTGATGAAGAATCAATTCCCTTTGTTGTTTTTGTTTTTATCGCAATAATTCTTTTCTCAATGATTTTCAGAAAAAGAGGGAATAGAGGAATCTATTTCGGCGGTTTTCCCGGTGGTCCTTCGGGTGGAAGTTATGGGGGAGGATCAAGTTTTGGCGGATTCGGCGGCGGCGGTGGGTTTTCCGGCGGTGGAGGCTCATTCGGGGGCGGCGGTGCAAGCGGTAGATGGTAGTAAATTCATGCTTGTATAGATTTAAGTTTTTTTATAGATTGCACAAGGCAAGATTATTTTTCCTCATATAAGAGAATTTTATAAAGTACAACAAATTTAAAGGAGTATATTTATGGCAATAATGATAACTGATGAGTGTATTAACTGCGGTGCTTGCGAACCGGAATGTCCGAATACTGCAATTTACGAAGGCGGAGCAGATTGGGAACTTGCCGGTAAATCTTACGGTGAGGGCGAAGCCGCTCCTTCAGGTGCCGAAGGCTTTTATTCAAACGATTTCTTCTATATTGTTCCGGATAAGTGTACGGAATGCAAAGGTTTCCACGATGAACCTCAGTGTGCCGCCGTTTGCCCGGTTGACTGCTGTGTTCCCGATCCGAAACATGTGGAAGACGAAGCGACCCTTCTTCAAAGAAAAGAATACTTAGACACTCTCGGAAGATAGTTTTTATAAGCTGTTCAATTAATTGTAACTTTCATCCTTACCTAAAATTAGAGGGGAAGGGATATTTTACCTCTATCGTGTTTTTTCCTACCGGATGATTGCCATTGTTGATTGAACAGCTTTTTTTAATTAGCAACCTTTAATAAAGCCTCCATTTAATGTCAAAAACAAATGCCGTTAGAATTTTAGAATCGAAAAACATTTCCTTTACACTTAAAAGCTACGAAGTTGATGAGTCGGATTTAAGTGCAGTTACCGTAGCGTTAAAGATTGGGGCTGAGCCGGAACAGGTCTTCAAGACACTCTTAACACGAGGTGATAAAACCGGGATAATCGTATTCTGCATCCCGGGCAACTATGAATTGAATTTGAAAAAAGCAGCTTCCGTTTCGGGAAATAAAAATATTGAAATGGTAAAGGCAAACGAAGTGCTTTCATTAACAGGTTATTTACGGGGCGGGTGTTCTCCAATTGGAATGAAAAAAAGTTTTCCAACATTTTTTGATGAAACCGCAAATATTTTCGACAAAATATACGTTAGTGCGGGAGTAAGGGGTTCGCAAATATTTCTTAACCCGGTAGACTTGAAAAATTTGGTCAACGCAGAATTTGCGGATTTGGTGTAGTCAGAAACATTAAAATTGGTTCAAGGAGATTTCTCTTTTATTTCCGCAGGAAATTTGATATTTTTGCAGTTAAAATTAGGAGATATTAGATGGCTAAACAGCAATCATTTGCCGATAAAACAAAATCGAAGAAAAAAGATTCGGCAATTCAAGTAAAAGTTATTAAAGCGGTTAAAAGCGATAAAGGTTTATACAAGTTTAACGAGAAATTCGTAAAAATTGATGACATAAGCAAAGTAACCGAGATTAAGTAATTCAAAGCGGTTATTATACCGCTTTTTTTTATGCAATAATATTGAAATTTGTTTTTCTCTCCAGAAGAAAATTTCTATTTTTGCACGTTAAATTTTAATAAAGGAGTTAATTTTATGGGTAGAGGAGATAAAAAGAGTAGAAAAGGGAAAATCTTTAGTAAAAGCCACGGCAACAGCAATCCGAAACCGAAGCATTTAAGAAAAATGAAAACTACTGCAAAAGCAGTTGAAGTTTCAAAAGATAAGCCCGCCGAAAGTTAAAGCGGGCTTTTTTTAATCATAATTCAGAATCGGTTTTAACCACTTTTCCATTTCAATTTTGCTTATTCCTTTACGCTTATGGTAGTCGATTACCTGGTCTTCACCAATTTTTCCTACATTGAAATATTTGGCGTTGGGATTGGCAAAATATAAACCGCAAACAGATGCAGCCGGGTGCATTGCAAGATTTTCCGTTAAAGTGATTTTAACATTCTCTTCAACGTTCAACAGATTAAATATTGTGATTTTTTCAGTATGGTCCGGTTGTGCCGGGTAACCTGGAGCAGGTCTTATTCCCGTATACTTTTCTTTAATCAGTTCTTCGTTTGTTAGGTTTTCGCCCGGTTCGTATCCCCATAGTTCTTTTCGGACAAGTTCATGCAAATACTCGGCGAATGCTTCCGCAAGTCTGTCTGCAATAGCTTTAATCATTATCGAATTATAATCATCTTTTGCCTCTTCAAACTTTTTCAAAAGTTTTTCAATTCCAAGTCCTGTTGTTACAGCAAAAGCCCCGATATAATCTTTGAGGCCGGTTTCTTTAGGAGCGATGAAATCGGATAGAGCAATATTCGGAACACCTTTTGATTTTAAGGATTGTTGTCTTAAAGTATGAAACTGTGCTAGCACTTCCGAACGTGATTCGTTTGTGTAAACCTCAATATCATCTTCAACAGAATTCGCAGGGAATAATCCAACAACTCCGTTTGCTGTTAATGCTTTGTTCTTAATTACATCATCCAGAATTATGTTGGCGTCTTTGAAAAGTTTTTCCGCTTCATTACCGTATTTTTCATCCGAAAAAATTTTCGGGTATTTTCCTTTTAGTTCCCAGGTCAAAAAGAAAGGTGTCCAGTCTATATATTTTCTAAGAGTCTCAAGCGGGAAGTCATTTAATACTGTAATGGCGGGTCTTTGAGGTGGTTTCGGGACATATATATTCTTATCGAAATGGAGCTTATTCTTTTTTGCTTCATCATATGAAATGTAATCCTTTGAAGAAGTTCTTTTCAGATAATCTTCCCGGATAGCTGCGTATTCACCTTTTACCTTTTGAATAAAACTTTCCCCGGTTTCGTGGTTTATCAGGTTACTTACAACAGGAACGCTGCGTGAAGCATCAAGCACATGAATCGTCGGTTGTGAATAGTGCGGAGCAATTTTAACCGCGGTATGAATTCTCGAAGTTGTTGCTCCTCCAATAAGTAATGGAATTCTCATCCCTCTTCTTTCCATTTCTTTTGCAACGTGAACCATTTCATCAAGAGATGGAGTGATTAAACCGCTTAATCCGACAATATCGACATTTTCTTTAACTGCTGCATCAAGTATTTTATCTGCTGAAACCATTACCCCGAGGTCGATTATTTTATAGTTGTTGCAGCCTAAAACAACTCCGACAATATTTTTTCCTATGTCGTGAACATCTCCTTTAACGGTAGCTAAAAGAATTGTTCCGTTATTACTTTTTTCAATTGATTCTTCAGATGAACGCGATTCAGTTATGTATGGCTCTAAATAAGCGACTGCTTTTTTCATTACCCTGGCGCTTTTAACAACTTGCGGAAGGAACATTTTTCCCGCACCGAATAAATCACCAACTACATTCATTCCGTCCATAAGCGGACCTTCGATAATCGCCAACGGTGTCGAATACTTCTTTATTGCTTCTTCAACATCTTTTTCTACATAATCAACAACACCTTTTACAAGCGAGTGTTTTAATCTCTCTTCAACTGAAAGTTTACGCCATTCCTCTTCTTTTACCTCGGTTTTTTCTTTCTTCTTTACTTTTTCTGCAAACTCAATTAATCTTTCGGTTGCGTCCGGTCGGCGGTTAAGCAATACGTCTTCAACAAGTTCAAGAAGTTCTTTCGGTACTTCATCATAAACAGCGAGCTGCCCGGCATTAACAATACCCATATCAAGTCCAGCCTGAATTGCATGGTAAAGAAATGCGGAGTGCATAGCTTCACGTACAACGTCATTCCCTCTGAAAGAGAACGAGATGTTGCTAATTCCGCCGCTTACTTTGGCTAAAGGTAAATTTTGTTTGATCCACCTTGTTGCACGGATGAAATCCACAGCATAATTGTTGTGTTCATCTATACCGGTGCCGACGGTTAAAATATTCGGATCAAAAATAATATCCTGCGGTTGAAAACCGATTTCATTAACAAGAATTTCATATGCGCGTTTAGCTATTTCGGTTTTTCGCTCAAACGTATCTGCCTGTCCCTCTTCATCAAAAGCCATTACTATTACAGAAGCCCCGTAATTCAGAATTTTACGTGCATGCTCTTTAAAAACTTTTTCACCTTCTTTCAGACTAATAGAATTGACGATTCCTTTTCCTTGAAGGCATTTCAAGCCGGTTTCGATAACCGACCATTTGGACGAATCAATCATAATCGGAAGTTTTGCTATTTCCGGTTCGGAGGCTAGAAGATTTAAGAATTTATGCATTACTTTCTCGGAATCAAGCATTCCTTCATCCATATTCACATCGAGAACCTGTGCTCCACCTTCTACCTGGTCTTTAGCAATTGACAATGCTTCATCATAATTACCGGATGCGATTAATCTTGCAAATTTCTTTGAACCTGAGACATTAGTCCTTTCACCGATATTCATAAAATTTGAATCGGGACGAAGTACAACGGGTTCCAGACCGCTTAATCGTAGATACGGTTCCTGCCTCTTTAATTTTCGAGGAGGTAAATCTTTCACAATTTTTGAAAACTCTTTTATATGGTTGGGAGTGGTACCGCAGCAACCGCCTACAATGTTAATCAAGCCTTCATCGCTATACTCTTTAAGTATTACCGCCATTTCGGATGGGGTTTCATCGTAACCGCCGAAAGCGTTTGGTAAACCTGCATTGGGATAAACACTGACATAACATGAGGCAATCCCGGAAAGTTCTTCAAGAAACGGACGAATCTGTTTGGCTCCCAATGCACAATTTAACCCAATGCTAATTAAATTTTTAACATGCGATAATGAAATGTAAAATGCTTCTGTTGTTTGTCCGGATAAAGTTCTTCCACTCAAATCAACAACAGTTCCAGAAATCATTATCGGTATGTTGATGTTATTTTTTTGACAATACTCCTGAATACCGAAAATTGCAGCTTTTGCATTCAGAGTATCGAAAATAGTTTCTATTAGAAGAATATCCGCACCACCGTCGATTAAACCTTTGGCTTGCTCAAGATAGGCGTTGGATAATTCATCAAATGTAACAGCACGAAATCCGGGATCATTTACATCCGGTGAAAGTGAGGCGGTTTTATTTGTCGGACCTAACGCCCCTGCAGCGAATCTTGGTTTAGAAGGATCGCGTTTGGTGAACTCTTCGCAGGCTTCCTTAGCCAGTTTAGCGGCTTGAAAGTTGATTTCGTAAGCAAGATTGCTCGTGTTATAGTCGGCTTGCGAAATACTTGTGCCGTTGAATGTATTTGTTTCAATTATATCGGAACCGGCTTCCAGGTAAGCGGAATGAATCTCCTTAATGATTTCAGGCTTTGTTAAACACAAAATATCATTATTACCTTTAAGGTCGCATGGATGATCTTTAAATCTATCGCCTCTGAAATCATCTTCAGAAAGTTTATATCTTTGTATCATCGTCCCCATTGCACCGTCAAGTAGCAAGATTCTTGTTTCGAGTAGCTGCTTTAGTAATTCAGTTTTGTTTTGCATTAAATCCGTTTCTTTTTCAATTATCATGAATAAACCCTTCTTTTGAAGGTAACTGAAATATAATTAAATTAGTTTCCATAAAAAAATTTTAATATATAGGATAAGAAATGATAATAGTAACCGGTGGTGCCGGCTTTATCGGAAGTGCTATTGTATGGCGGTTGAATCAACTTGGAAGAAATGATATTGTTATTGTTGACGAACTCGGTAGTGATGAAAAGTGGAAAAACCTTGCCGGGTTGGATTTTATCGATTTTATAAACAAACATCAATTCTTAAGTGAAATCAAAGAAGATTTGAACTGGAAGCCGGAAGCCATTATTCATATGGGAGCAAATTCTTCGACTACGGAAAAGAACGCAGACCACTTATTAAAAAACAATTTCGAGTACACCAAGGAGTTAGCATGGTACTCTCTTTATAACGGGATAAGATTCATTTATGCTTCATCGGCGGCAACATACGGGGATGGTAAAAAAGGTTTTTGCGACAATGATGAACAGTGTCTTAAACTAAGACCGCTAAACATGTACGGTTATTCAAAAAATCTTTTCGATTGTTATGCTTATAAAAAAGAGTGGTTAAAAAGTATTGCGGGAATAAAATACTTCAACGTGTATGGACCGAACGAGTATCATAAAGGAGATATGCGTAGTGTTGTCCACAAAGCTTTTGAACAGATAATGGGAAAAGGATTTGTAAGGTTGTTTAAGTCAATGAATCCGGTATATAAAGACGGTGAACAGCTTCGCGATTTTATTTATATCAAAGATGCAGTGGATATGACGTTATTTTTTTTAGAGAAAAAAGATAAAAACGGATTATTCAATGTTGGAACCGGTAAAGCAAGGACATGGAACGATCTTGTAACAGCACTTTTCAATGCAGCGGAAAAACCGGTAAACATAGAATATATCGACATGCCGGAAGAGCTTATCGGTAAATATCAATACCATACGGAAGCCGATTTAAGTAAGATTAAAAATGCCGGTTATTCAAAAGAAATTACTTCTCTTGAAGACGGTGTAACCGATTACGTTAAAAACTTTTTACTAAGAGACAAATATTTAGGGTACTGATTTGAACGGAAGGGAGATGCTTCTGTTGTTACAACATTTTTTAGTATAAAAGCTGAATGAACTTATTTGTATTAAAGAGAGGGTTTTTGCTATTTTTTAAGAGGGAAAGTCAACTTGATTTTTAAGCTAAGAAGTGGTTATAAAAAATAATTCCCGGTAGTGATTTCTCTTTAGTAGTGAAACCACTAACCGCGAATCTTTCTTATACAACCTGTGTATTTAAGTATTAAAACTCCTCATCATCTGAATCAACGCTATCCTCTTCTTCATCAAAGTCGAAGTCTTCTTCATAGTATTCGTTTTCGTCAACCTTTTCAATATCTTCAAATTCTTCTTCTTCTTCAAAATCATCGTCATCATCAAAGTCGTCATCGTCGAAATCATCGTCTTCATCAAAATCATCATCATCAAAGTCGTCATCGAAATCGTCATCTTTAGACGATTTTGCAGGACTAAGATTCAATTCACTTCCTGTAATAAATAAATTTTCATCTTCAGATACATAGGATGATTCAACCACTTCTGCGTTCACTACATTCTCATCCCGGTTCATGTTTTCAATGGGCATATTAAAAATCTCCTTAAATTTTCAATTCTTTATAATCTGTAAAAAGTGATGGCTCAATATAAAAAAAATTTTTCCTTGCCAAATAATACAAATTTTTCCCTAATCCAAGATTATTTTTTCTTTCAAAAAAGTTGCTATATTATAGCCGCTATTTTAAGAATCTCTACATTTTGAGAATGCCCTAAAAGCCCTTTCTCACTATTGAGATGGTGAAATGTTCTTTACTCTAATTGTGTTATAAATGCAATAATTTCATTTTGGCATTGAAATTGTCAACAAAAAGCAAAATCACATTGTAGAAAAAATCAACCATCCGGTGGTTTTTTAACATCGTATTTCCTATGATTTAATATAGAGGAGCAACATTCATTGGATATATGAAAATGTAAGTTTTTTTATGAAAAAGACAACGATAAAACTTATTTACCCAGAGGGCTTAACTGCGTAAATTTTTTTTCTATAGTTCTTAATTTGTAAACAATAATTTGAATCATAATCGGTTATACAATCTTG
>DAIRET010000307.1:0-1940 GCA_036795455.1 Ignavibacteriaceae bacterium | reverse complement strand
ATAACCGCAGTCTTAAACCACCAGGTCATATAATAGGGAGGAAGGATAATAATCTTGATTGATGCTTCATCCGTACCCCAAACGCCGTCGCTGTTTGCTCCTTTTACGCGGAATGTGTACTCACCGGGATCAAGATTGGTGAAAGTTGCTTCTCTTGCTCTACCGGGATAAACCCATTCATGATTAAATCCCTCAAGCATATATTTATATGTGTTTAGTCTGGGTGCGGTGTATTCAAGTGCTGCGAACTCAAATGTTATTACATTCTGAAAATAATCGAGTAAAATATCAGTTGTTGTTTCAATTGATTCTTTAAGCGGAGAACCGGCTTCTTTGAAAGAGATGTGTTTGTTGAACAGCTTGAAATCGGTAATTACTATTTGAGGTCCGTTATTGTTTATTTTTATGTTTTCCGGGTAGAAAGAATTGTACCCTTGAATGCCGCCGAAATATAATTTTCCGTCGGGACTACTGTAATACTCTCTCCGGTTGAATTCATTACTCTGTAAGCCCGATTCTACATCGTAGTTTTTAAATTCCTTACTAACCGGGTTAAAACAGCTAATTCCTCTATTTGTACTGAGCCAAAGATTTCCGTCGCTACTGTGTAAAATTCCGTAAACAACATTATTCGGTAAACCATTTTCTGTTGTATAGTGTGTACAATTACCCGTTGTTATTTCAAAATGATTTAGCCCGCCCCCTTCGGTACCGACCCATAAATATTTCCCGGGATTCAATTCATCCTTTGCAATAGAAAGGATATGATCGTTATTTATCGATTCTCTCCTCCAATCTTTTGAAGAAAAGTACTTGATGGAATTGTTCTTATTGTCAAACCGTATCAATCCTCTATCCGGCGTACCGAGCCAAAAGATATTATCATCATCTACGAATGAAACAGTTATATCCGAATATCCTGCCGCACCCGATTTGTTGGCGTATTCGGCAGATATTTTTTTATCATCATATAAACGGTAATGGGTAAAAGTTTTTTTGAGAGAATCGTACTTGCTAATTCCTCCCACCGTAGCAATCCAAACATTGTTTTCTTTATCTTCGAATACATCATTCACAGCCCATACAGGTACCGGGGGAATATTGCCAGGATTGCTGTTTATCTTTTGAAATGATTTACCGGAGCTATCGATTATAATTAAACCCATGCGAGGTGTTGCAACAAGATATTCTCCTTTACTATTTTTTCGTATAGGCAGAAATTCAGTTCCTCTCCCTTCGAGCAACTGTTTCGATATATTCCCGAAATGTTTTTTAAGTACCGAGGTAGCGATAGGAAATACTTCAGTTAAGAAAGTCCCTTTTTTTGAATTAAAGCGGTTTGCATCCGGGTTAAATTTTGCCGTTCCCCAACCGCCTGTACCTAACCAAAGGATTCCCGATTCATCAAAACAAGCAGCATTTGTAAACCACTCCGTTGAAGTTTCAGTAAGTAATGAATATTTTTCCGTTTGTTTATCAAACACGGCAATAGTGTGGAATGAGCTTAAATAAAGTTTACCGTTTCTTTCTAAAATGTTATTAATCAAGCATGGATAGCCATCAGAATCATTAATTGAAAATCTTTTTAATGAATCGCTTTTGGGATTATAAAGATTCAATCCCGAAGCCGAGCCGAACCAAACGAGCCCGTTTTTGTCAACCAGTAATGAAGTAGCATCGTTCATAAATCTCAATTCTTTCCCTTTTCTGTCGTTCGGAAGAATATGTGTGAACTGATTGCTTTTCGGATCCAATCTATTCAAACCTCCGTTGGCGGTAGCAATCCAGATAATGTTATCATCCGACTCGCCGATACCGGAGATGAAATTTGAACTGATGCTATTAGGAACGCCGGGATTATACTTAAATTGTGTAATAATACCTGTTACCGGGTCAAGCCTGTTAAGTCCGCCGTCGTTTGTTCCTACCCAGATAAACCC
>DAIRET010000107.1:0-9955 GCA_036795455.1 Ignavibacteriaceae bacterium | reverse complement strand
AAAATGCAGATAACTATTGAGCAGAGAAAAACTTACATGAGCTGAGATAACCCTGATGATAGGTTCGATTCTTTAGGTGGATACGGTTTATTGATTCAATTATTCGAACTTATATTTTTTGGATATTTTAGCAAATAAAAAAATGAGCCTGCACTATTCAAGTTGTCCCGGTAACTTAAACAGATTAGGCTCACTCTAATCAATCAAGAAAAGAAATTACTTTTTATCGTCGTCAACAACTTCGTACGAAGCATCCTGAACTTCCTTATCGTTCGGTTTGCTTTCAGATTGAGGTGGCTGCTGCTGTTGACCTGGATCAAATCCCTGCGGACCACCTTGAGGTTCGCCGCCCGGTTGTCCTGCACCGGCTTGAGAATAAAGATTAGAAGCTATTTCGTTCCATACTTTATTCATACCTTCGATTGCACTTTTAATCGTATCAAGATTATTTGTGGCAACTGCATCTTCAACCTTTTTAATTTCCGACTCAAGACGAGCTTTTACGTCTGCAGGTATTTTATCTTTCAGTTCTTCCATCTGTTTTTTAGTTTGGAAGATAAGACTATCAGCCTGGTTTTTTACGTCAACAAGTTCACGTTTCTTTTTATCTTCAGCCGCATGTTCCTGTGCATCGCGTTTCATCTTTTCAACTTCGGAATCGCTCAACCCGCTTGAGGAAGTAATACGGATACTTTGTTCTTTGTTTGTTGCTTTATCTTTTGCAGCAACGTGCAGAATGCCGTTAGCATCAATATCGAAAGTAACTTCAATCTGCGGGATTCCCCTCGGTGCCGGTGGAATACCGTCAAGATGGAACCTACCGAGAGTTCTGTTACCATCCGCCATTGGTCTTTCTCCCTGAAGAATGTGAATTTCAACAGAAGGTTGATTATCGCTTGCTGTTGAAAATACCTCACTCTTTCTTGTCGGGATAGTTGTATTTGCCGGAATGAGTACAGTCATTACGCTGCCAAGTGTTTCAATTCCGAGTGAAAGGGGAGTAACGTCAAGCAGAAGTACGTCTTTTACTTCGCCTGAAAGAACAGCACCTTGAATACCGGCTCCAACTGCAACTACTTCGTCCGGATTAACTCCTTTGTGTGGTTCTCTTTCGAAAAGGTTCTTTACTAATTCCTGTACTTTCGGAATTCTTGTTGAACCGCCGACAAGGATAACTTCATCAATTTTCGAAGCTGTTAATCCCGCATCTTTGATTGCTTTTTCGCAGGGGATTCTTGTTCTTTCAACTAAATCGTCAATCAACTGCTCGAACTTTGCACGGGAAAGGTTAATGTTCAAATGTTTCGGACCTTCCTGTGTTGCCGTAATAAACGGTAAATTAACATCTGTTTGAGAAGAAGATGATAATTCGATTTTTGCTTTTTCTGCAGCTTCTTTTAATCTTTGAAGAGCCATCGGGTCATTTCTAAGATCAATCCCTTCTTGCTTTTTGAATTCATCGGCAAGATAATCAATTAATCTTTGATCAAAGTCATCACCACCGAGGTGTGTATCGCCGTTAGTTGATTTAACTTCGAATACGCCTTCGCCGAGTTGTAAAATAGAAACATCGAATGTACCGCCGCCGAGGTCGTATACTGCAATAATCTGTTCTTTATTCTTTTTATCAAGACCGTAAGCAAGAGCTGCTGCCGTTGGCTCGTTGATTATTCTTCTAACTTTTAGCCCGGCAATTTCACCTGCATCTTTTGTTGCCTGTCTTTGTGCATCATTAAAGTAAGCCGGTACAGTAATAACTGCTTCCGTAACTTCCTGACCAAGATACTCTTCGGCAGTCTTTTTCATTTTCTGAAGAATCATCGCGCTGATTTCAGGTGGAGAATAAATTCGGTCGCCTACGTTTACGCGTGCGGAGTTATTATCTCCGGCAACTACTTCGTAAGGGACTTTTTTCATTTCGTCCTGAATTTCATTCATATATCTTCCCATAAATCTTTTTATTGAGAAGACAGTATTCTTCGGATTTGTGATTGCTTGTCTTTTTGCCGGCTGCCCTACAAGTCTTTCGCCGCTTTTAGTAAATGCTACTACAGACGGTGTAGTTCTTCCACCTTCCGAATTTGGAATAACAACAGGGTCGTTGCCTTCCATAACGGAGACACAAGAGTTTGTTGTTCCTAAATCTATTCCTATTATTTTTCCCATTATAAACCTCCTATATTCCGGGACTTATTGTTAAATATTTTCAAATTCTAAAAAAATTAAATGGAAATTGAGACCGAAATCATATATATTTTGACTCAATGATATTTTTTTTAAGTAGGAAACTATAATCATAGATTGTGCCAACGATTGATGCATACCATCAGTCTGAGATAATATTATTTATATAACTGACAGAATTTGTGAGTTTTATATACTACCTGAAAATATAAATTGTTTTTGTTACGATTAACTTGTTAAAAAACAATTACTTATTGAGATACATATACAAATTGAAAATGGGCTGTTAAGGAAGGATAATTTTTTATTCGTAATACTGACATATAAAAATGGTATTTATAACAAAAATCTAGGTTTTTGTGTGAAAAGTCAATTTGTCATAATACGTGTAATATTGTTAGCAAATCATGAATAAACTGAATTATTGTCATTTTATTACTCAAAGGAAAAAAGATGTTTAATATAGAAAAATTCGACATAAAATTGGACACTGAACTAATAGGTAGAAGTTTTATTTTATGTGATGAGGTTGATTCAACCAACACATATCTTATGAAAGATAAAAATATAACCTTAAATGGAACTGTAATACTTGCAGAAAGGCAAACTAAGGGAAAAGGAAGACTTGCAAGAACCTGGTTCAGCGGTAAAGGATTAAATCTTACATTTTCTGTTTTGTTAAACCGGAAAAAACTGTTTAAGAATCCGGGATTAACCAACCTTACTACTGCAGTTTCTTTGGGAACGGCGATTGAAAACTTATACCAGCTAAAAACTGAATTAAAATGGCCTAACGATGTTTTGATAAATCAAAAGAAAGTGGCAGGAATTTTAATTGAAAGTGCTATTCAAGGTCCTGCAATTTCTAAAATGGTAATCGGAATCGGGATGAACGTTAATCAAGCAGTATTTCATGGTGAATTCAGGATAGAACCGACTTCAATCAGGAATGAACTCGGGCAGAATGTTGAAAGAGAGAAATTCCTTTCGGAGTTCTTTAATATTTACGAAGAATACCTTGAAACAAGTATTAAGAAACCTGAGTTTATTCTTAAAGAATGGAGAGAACGCTGTAGAATGATGGGTGAATCAATTACTGTAACTCATGGAAAAGGCGTTAAATACGGTATATTTGAGGATATTGACGAAAGAGGTTCATTGATTTTAAGATTAAAAACAAGAAAAGAAAAAATTCACTTTGGGGATGTGAGTGTTTCTTAATGTTACTTGCATTGGATGTTGGAAATAGGAAAATCAAGTTAGCTCTTTTTGAAAATAATGAAATCAAAAAAAAGGAGACTTTTTCCGATTTTGAAAAACTGAAGTTCAGCCTTGTAAAAATTGATTTTAATTCGGTTGCTATTTCTTCAGTCAATCCGATTACAACAAAAAGACTTCTCAGCTATTTACAAACCAGGTTAGAGAAACCGCCATTCCTATTGAACTACGAAGCCAGTTTTAATATTGATATTGGTTATAAAAGTCCGCATTCTCTTGGAATGGATAGAGTATGCGGTGTTGAAGGTGCCAATTATTTACAGAAAGTAAACCAGAATAATGAAAAAGCAATTTTAACAGTTGACCTTGGAACTGCTACAACAATTAATTATTTAAATAGTAACAAGAAATTTATAGGCGGTGCAATCGCTCCCGGTGTATACACAATGATAAAAGCGCTTGAGCATAATACGGCTTTGCTCCCATCTGTTGACCCACATGAGTATAAAAACTTTATCGGAACTGATACACCTTCTTCAATTGTTACCGGTGTTGTAAATGCTACGATAGGATTGATAGAAAGATTTTATAATAAAATATCAAAGGAAGAAAAAGATATTGCTTTATTTATAACCGGGGGGAACAGTATGTTTATTCTTCCTTACTTTGAGATTCAGTACCATTATTGCCCCGAGCTAAATCTTATAGGGCTAAAAGAAATTTACAAATTAAATACGTCGAAAGAAGGAGACTAAATGAAAAAGTTATTCTTATTCTTACTTGTTATATCTGTATCCTTTGCACAGGTAGACTTTAACAAATATTTTGAACCTAAAACATTAAGAATCGATTACATACACGCAGGTAACAATGTAAATGATGAGTATTACCTTGAACAATTAATTGAAGAACCATATTGGGGAGGCTCCCAAAAAAATCTAATTGATATTTTCAATTACGGTAAATATAAATTTGAAGTGTTTGATAAAACATCGGGTGAAATGATCTATTCGAGAACCTATTCAACATTGTTCAGTGAATGGCAAACTACAGGCGAAGCAAAAAATGTGAACAGAGCATTTAGCGAGTCTGTTGTTATGCCCTTTCCTAAGAATGATGTAAAAGTTGTTTTTTATACAAGGGATAAAAAGCATAAACTAATAAAGAAATTTGAAACAGTAATAGACCCACAAAACTACTTCATAACAAAAGAGAGAAGAAAAGAATATCCCAAGTTTGAGGTTTTGAATAATGGTAATCCTTCAGAAAAAGTTGATGTCGTAATTATTCCCGAAGGATATACTCAAGAACAGATGAATCAATTTAAAGAAGATTGTAAAAAGTTTACCGGGTATCTTTTTAATTCAACGCCATATAAAGAGAATAAGGATAAATTCAATATTTGGGGAGTAGAAGCACCTTCTCCTGAAGCTGGAAGCGATATACCTGCGGAAAAGATTTGGGTTAAAACAAATGTGAATAGTTCATTTTATACTTTCGACGTGGAAAGATACTTAATGACGGAAGATTACCGTTCCGTTCGTGACTTTGCAGCTAATGCACCCTACGATCAAATCTATATTCTTGTTAATACTCCTAAATACGGCGGAGGAGCAATATATAATTTTTATTCTGTCGCAGTAAACAAGAATCCACGTGAAGAATACGTTTTTGTTCACGAGTTCGGGCATGGTTTTTCTTTCCTTGCTGATGAGTATTATGATAGTCATACTGCTTACGAGGATTTTTATTCACTTGATATCGAACCGCTTGAGCCGAATCTTACTACTCTTGTAGATTTTAAATACAAATGGAAACACCTTGTAGATGAATCAACACCGATTCCGACACCGGTTGAAGATAAGTATAAAGATAAAGTTGGCGTATTTGAAGGGGGCGGGTATGTAGCCAAAGGCGTATATCGCCCTAAAGTAGACTGCTCAATGAAATCGGCAAGTGTTGATAATTACTGTCCTGTTTGCCAGGAAGCGATTATTAAAATGATCAAGTTTTACACCGAGTAATTAATATTAGTAAATAAAGAACGTAACACCGGTTATCAAAAAATAAATAATTCATTCAGAAAGATTACGAAAAATAACTAAGGATAGTTATCAGAGTTAAGAGGTAAAATGTATTATCAAAGATTGCATCATACAATCGAAAGAATCACGTCAAAAAAATTCAATACTGAGAACGAAATGCTGTTTTCTGTTATTGATGAATTAATAGCGGCAGAAAACATAGAAATTATTGGCGGAAGAATCTGGCAAATAATCCCTTCAAAAAAAGGGTATGGACTTGTTTATCAAAAAGGGAAGATGCAGAAGATAAGTTCAAAGTTCATTATATACTTTAAAGATTATCCCGTCCTTGATTTATTTGCACGGGAAAGAACATTTTTAAGCGATGAAACAAACCCGGAACTTAGGAAGAAAGGTATATTTAAATATTCTGCAACCGGTGTGGGAGACAAAGTAAAAATAGATGGAAAATCATACTATGAATATCTTCTCGCTTTCAATAGTCCTAATTTAAGCATCGATTTCAAGTATGAATTGAGTATCATTGCTACTTTTCTAACATCAAAAATTAAGCAGTGGAGAATATCAGCAAGTGAGAAAAATCTAAAAGCCGATCTTGACAAAGCAAGACTACTTCAAAAAAGTATTTTACCGGAACATGAATACTCTTTTCACGATTACGACCTTTACGGTTTGACAGTGCCGGCAGATATTGTGGGTGGAGATTTTTTCGACTACCTCGAAATTGGTGATGAAGGTGATAGAATAGGTGTCGCTTTAGGTGATGCTGCAAGTAAAGGAGTTGCTGCCTCTGCGGAAGCTATGTATATCTCCGGGGCATTGCGAATGGCTATGACTTTTCAGATAAAAATTACTCCGTTTATGAAAAAGCTGAATAAACTTGTAAACAAGATATTCAAAGATGACAAGTTTGCTTCTCTTTTTTATGCTGAATTATCTACGGATAATAATGGCTTGTGTTTGTATGCAAATGCCGGTCATAATCCGCCTATGTTTATAAGAAAAGATTCTGAAATTATTGAGTATTTAAACCCTACCGGAATGGTACTTGGAGTTGCACCCAAAGCAAATTATACTACGGAAAATATCAACTTTAATCCCGGTGATGTATTGTTGATTTATTCCGATGGATTAACTGATTCAACTAATAAAAATAATGAAGAATTCGGTGAAGAGAGAATCAAACAATTATTAGTAAAGAATAGGCATTTAACTCCCAAAGAAATTGCTTTGACAATAATGAATGCAATTATCCATTTTAATGCAAATGGGACTTACTGGGATGATAAAACAATTGTTATTATAAAAAAAACAGATAATAAAAACTGAGGTGTTTTATGTTGCTTTCAATCAATCCTGCTACAGATGAAATAATTCGCGAATATAAAGAGTATTCTTTAGATGAAGTAAATGACATTATAAAAAAAGTAGACCAGTCTTTTAAAGAATGGAAAAATACATTATTCAGTCATCGTTCTGATTTAATGAAGAAAGCTGCTCAAGTTTTACGTAACGATAAAAAGTATTATTCTGAATTGATGACACTTGAGATGGGAAAACCTATTCTTCAATCGTATGCTGAAGTTGAAAAGTGCGCCTGGGTTTGTGATTACTATGCGGATAATGCAAAATCATTTTTAGAGGATGAAATAGTTGAAACAGACGCATCAAAAAGCTTTATTACATATAATCCTTTAGGAATTGTTTTAGCCGTAATGCCGTGGAATTTCCCTTTTTGGCAGGTTTTCCGTTTTGCCGCACCTGCGTTAATGGCGGGGAATGCGGGTGTTTTGAAGCATTCCTCAAATGTATCAGGATGCGCCCTTGCTATCGAAGAAGTGTTTAAGAAAGCCGGTTTTCCCGAATACCTTTTCAGAACTTTATTAATTCAATCCAAATCAGTTGAAATGGTTATAAATAATCCTTTGGTGAAAGCTGTAACCTTAACAGGAAGTACTCCGGCAGGCAAAGCAGTTGCGTCAACTGCTGGTAAAGCATTAAAGAAATCTGTACTGGAGCTTGGCGGAAGCGATCCGTACATTATTCTTGAAGATGCTGATATAAAAGCAACAGCGGAGACTTGTGTTACGTCAAGATTAATTAACGGTGGTCAAAGCTGCATTGCTGCAAAACGCTTTATTGTTGTTGAAAAAATCTATGACGAGTTCGTTTCGAAATTCAAAGAGATAATGAAAACGAAAAAAATGGGTAACCCGATGGACGAAAAGATTGACGTCGGACCTCAGGCAAGAATTGATTTAAGAGATGAACTGCATCAACAAGTTTTGGATAGTGTAAAGAAGGGAGCAAAACTGATACTTGGCGGAATGATTCCGGATATTAAAGGAGCTTTTTATCCACCTTCTATTCTGGTAGACGTTGTTAAAGGAATGCCCGCTTACGATGATGAATTGTTTGGACCTGTTGCTGCAATTATCAAAGTGAAAGATGAAGAGGAAGCTATCTCGGTTGCAAACGATTCTGTTTTCGGACTTGGTGCAGCAGTTTTCACAAATGATAATAGTAGGGGAGAGCAGTTAGCAAAAACCAAGATTGATGCTGGTGCTTGTTTTGTAAATTCTTTCGTTAAATCAGATCCGAGATTACCTTTTGGAGGAATTAAAGAATCGGGTTACGGCAGAGAACTTTCTTACTTTGGAATAAGAGAATTTGTAAACATCAAATCAGTTTATGTTAAATAGGTAAATTGGTCAATAATTGAAATTTCCGGCGTTTTCTGAAATATGTCTTACGAGTGAAAAATACTTACTAAATTACGAAGCAATTATTCGGGTTCATTTTATTTGATGAAAAGCAAATTTGTATTAGCCGTTGTGGTTGTAACAGCAATGTTTATTACAGGGTTTTACCTGGCGGAACTAACGATTCAGCATAATAAATCTAAAGGAGTGTTTTTATTCAGACCTTACTCAACAATAAGCAGTTCAAACATTGATATTCTTCACTATGATTTAACTGTAGACCTTTTCCCGGCTCAAAAATTATTAGTAGGTAAAGCTGTAATAACCGGTTTGTTTACGGAAAAAAATCTTAAAAACTTCGAGTTGGATTTTTTTGATAATATGAATGTAGCTTCACTATACTTAAACCAGACCGAAGCAAAATATTCTCATGAAAAAAATAAATTGAGGATATATACAGAAAATCAGAATCGAGATACTTTTGTAGTTAGTATTTCTTATGAAGGAACTCCGAAAAGACTTGGCTTTGCATCATTTGTATTCGGCAAAGTGAATGAGCGCTCTCTAATTCATACACTAAATGAACCCGATTATGCTGCTACATGGTTTCCTTGTAATGATGTCCCGGATGATAAAGCTCTGCTTGACATTAAAATAGTTTCCGATACTCCTAATGTTTCCGTATCCAACGGTATTCTTGTTAATAAAGAGTCAAATGGGAATAGGAAAATGTATCATTGGAAGACAATCTACCCGATTTCCACATATCTCATCTGCATTTACTCTTCACCTTATACCGAGTTTTATGATAGTTACATCTCTGCCAATAATGATACAATGCTAATCACATATTTTTCCGTACCCGAGAATTATGAAAAAGCGAAGATTGATTGGGAAGATCACCCGCAAATGATAAAAGTGTTTTCCGAGTTATTCGGTGAGTACCCATTCATAAAAGAAAAATACGGAGTGGCAGAGTTTCTTTGGAATTACGGTGCAATGGAACACCAAACAATTACGGGAATAGGAACAAATTTTATTTCTGGCAAAAAGTTTTTTACAGATACATATGTTCATGAACTTGCTCATCATTGGTGGGGGAATGCAGTCGGACCCAAAACATGGAAAGATATTTGGCTGAATGAAGGATTCGCGACTTATTCCGAAGCTTTATACTACGAATATCTTAACGGAAGAGAGGCTTTAATATCAACGATGCTTCAAAAACTTCATTACAGCTTTGACGGACGGTTGTATAACCCGGAAGATGATTTATTCAGTCCCACTATTTACAATAAAGGAGCCTGGGTTTTGCACATGCTGCGTCATGAAGTCGGAGATTCTTCTTTTTTTAGAATATTAAGAGAGTATATTAAAAAGTATAAATACAAAAACGCATCGACTACTGACTTTATTGAAGTTTGTGAAACTGTTTCGGGGAAAAAGCTAACATGTTTTTTTGATCATTGGGTTTATAATTCAGGTGGACTAATCAATTTAGATTATAGATGGAAAATAGTACCGAAAGATTCGTTTTATATACTTAATTTAGAAATAGAAAATTCAACTTATAATGGAAACAGCTACAACATACCTGTTGAATTGTCATTTCAATATGATAACGAAGAGGATTATATATTTAAGAGCGTTGAATTGAAAGAAAGAAATAATGTTTTTACTTTTAAGTTGGATAAACGTCCGAATGATGTTTTACTTGATCCGGGTAACTGGCTTTTTGCAAAAATTGTTGACAAAAACAGTTACGAGAAATAACTTTGTATATGAGTAATAAAAAATATTTTTTTA
>DAIRET010000008.1:0-42090 GCA_036795455.1 Ignavibacteriaceae bacterium | reverse complement strand
CCGATGTTTATAACATCAACACCGCTGTCGGTAAAACCTTTAATTAATGCTTCAGAAATTGATACCGAGGACTTTCTTACATCGAAACCAATAACAACTTCTTTACAATTAATCAACTTTGTATATGCTCTGCCGATTTTATATGCAAGGTCTTCATTTAATTCGGTAGGGACTTTTCCCCTGACGTCGTATGCTTTAAATGAGGATAGTTTTTCCATTTTTAGATTCCATATTTAATTGAAATAACATTGACCCGAAATTAAAGTCAATCGGGGTGATTTCCAAACAAAAAATTAAAGGGACTTTTTTTTGAATGGACATTTAGAAAAAATAGTTATAAGTTTGCCGTCAAAATTTTGTGGAGAAAATTATCGGTACTTTAGATACTATTCAGTTTCATTTTGCACAATGTAATAATGCCAAATGTAACACTTTGTTTTTTGTGAATCCCGATGAAATACCGGGTGAACTTGGTTTTTTATGTCCCAGTTGCAGTGCTAAAGCCACTACCTGTCATACAGTTCAGTGCTCAAGCTGCGGTACTGTTTTAAATTTTATAAGGGCATTAACCACCGAGGAAAAAGTTGTTTTTACAATTGATAAATGTTCCCACTGTTACGGTACTGTAGAAGACGAGTGGGAAATCGAGCCGCTATACCAGGCAGATTCATACATTTAAACGAGCATCCATCACATTATTAATTGACGCCAAACGCCGGATTCAATTCGAGGCTCTCCGGTGAAGTATAGTATTACCCGTTCCTTTCAAAAAAACTATTTCTTCTTACTTATCTTTTTCGCTGATGTAAAATCTTTTAAATTATAATCAATAGTGTTTTTCGGCTTTTTTATCCTTTTTATCGGGACGTTTGCTTTACTGAAGAAATCTTCCGCAAGTGTATCATGGTAATCTGAGAAAATAACTACTTCTTTTATACCTGCAGTAATTAGTGCCTTTGCGCAATTTGTACACGGCATATTGGTTACATAAGCTATTGCATTCTTCGTACTAACTCCGTGTGATGAGCATTGAAGTATTGCATTCATTTCGGCATGTATTGTTCTTAAACAGTGGTTATCAACAACCAGGCAACCCGCATCATCGCAATGAGCATCGCCCGGTATCGAACCATTATACCCCGTTGATAATATTTGTTTATCCCTTACCAGTACGCAGCCGCAGTGCATTCTCGGACATGTTGAGCGTTCCGAAACAAGCATTGCAACTTTAAGGAAGTATTCGTCCCATGATGGTCTTACCCTATGTTTTCTTGTCATTATTTCTCCTTAAAAAAAAGTATCACATTAATAAATTAAACTATGCCGGATTATTTTACAATTCTAAACTGAATTACCGGCAATATACGCTGTTGTCCATGCCGCCTGGAAATTAAATCCCCCTGTTAAACCGTCAATATCGAGCACTTCCCCTGCAAAAAACAAACCTTTATGCAATCTGCTTTCCATTCTTTTAAAATTAACTTCATCAAGCTTAACACCGCCGGCAGTTACAAATTCCTCTTTATTTGTATTTCTCCCGGTAACAGTCATTTCGGAATTTGTTATTATTCTACATAATTCAAACAATTTTTCGTTCGGGATTTGATTCCATTTTTTCTTCTCTTCAATCCCCGCCAGCTCTAAAAATCTTTGCCATAACCTGCGAGGGATATTTTGAAAAGGTTTAACTGAAGCCCCTTTCATCAGGTTACTATTTCTATAAACTTTTAGATAATCACAAACTGAATCAAAATTAAAGCCGGGCATCCAATTTATGTTAATTTTATAATTATACTTTGAATCATGGAATGCTCTTGCCCCGAATGCAGATAACTTAAGTACAGCCGGTCCGCTAAGTCCCTTATGCGTAATCAATACCGCTCCATCAGTTCTAATTTTTTTATCAACTGTTGATATTTCAACATCTTCAACAGCAACCCCTTCAAGATTATCTATAATTCTGCTTTTTATTATGAAACTGAAAAGTGATGGAACCGGTGTGATTATAGTATGCCCTAATTTTTCAAGAATTTTCCAGGTTGAATCACTTCCGCCGGAGGTTACTATTACCGCGTCTGCAAAAAAAGAATCGTTCGATTTTGTTACAACGCTCCATTTATCTTTTTCATCTTTAGGGGGAACCAAATCTACAACATGTTGTGAAGTTTGGGTTTCAATTTTTAAAAAGTCTGCTGTATTGAGGAAACAATCGATTATTGTTTGAGATTTATTTGAAACCGGGAAAACTCTGCCATCTTTTTCTGTTTTAAGTTTAACTCCTTTTGATTCGAACCATTCGATTGTACCGGAAGAATTAAACTTAAAGAATAATCCCTTCAACTCTTTGGCTCCGCGCGGGTAATTTTCTGAGAGGAGTGATGGCTCGAAGCATCCATTGGTTACATTACATCTGCCTCCGCCTGAAATTTTTACTTTACTTAAAACTTCTGTCCCCTTTTCAAGAATTACAACCTGATTATTACTATTACTTTCGGCTGCAATAATAGCTGCAAAAAAACCGGCTGCTCCTCCTCCGACAATAACAATATTTTTCGACTTCTTTCCATCCATTTTCTATTTATGTTCAGAGAAAATATTTCTTAAATTACAGCAAACTTTAACCAGTTCATACGGCTTTTATCTGAAAAAGGAGCTCCCGAAGTAATTACAACAACATCCCCCTTCTTTACATGTCCCGACTGAATTACAAGTTGTCGGGCATTTTCAATAGCTTTTTGTTCATCCTTAATATCTTCGGCAAATATTGAAGTAACACCATATTTTAAACATAAATTATTCATAGTTTCAAAACAATCGGAGATAGCAACTATTCTTGCATCGGGGCGGTACTTGGAAAGGCGGACTGCTGTTCTTCCTTTGTGTGTAAAAACCACAATCGCTGATGCCTTCACACGTTTGCTCAAATCGCTGACTGCGTAGCAATAAGAATCGAAAAGGTTTTCCTCAAGGGATGACGGAATTTCGTAAGGTATCGCAGATACTTTATCGAGATTTTCTTCGGCATAGCGGACAATGTTATTCATTATCTGAACTGCTCTAACGGGATTTTTTCCAACCGATGTTTCGGCGCTGAGCATTACAACATCGGTTCCGTCCCAAACAGCATTAGCTACATCTGATGCTTCTGCCCTCGTGGGAACGGGATTGCTAATCATTGACTCAAGCATTTGAGTAGCAGTAATAACTAATTTACCGACACTATTACATCTTTTAATAATCTGTTTCTGAATTATCGGTACACGGCAGGCTGACATTTCAACTCCGAGGTCGCCTCTTGCTACCATTATACCATCAGCAACTTTTAAAATTTCATCGAAATCATTTACTGCTTCTTCTTTTTCAATTTTTGCAATAACGGGTGTATAGCTTCCATGCTTCTTTAACCAGTTTTTTAGTTCTACTATATCAATTGCTTTTCTAACAAACGAGAGCGCTATATAATCCACTCTATGCTTCAATGCAAATGTTAAATCAGAAATATCCTTCTCCGTTACGGATGGAGTTGAAAGTCTCATCCCGGGAAGATTCATCCCCTTTCTCGGTTTCAGAATTCCTCCGCTTTCGATTTCGCAGAAAACCGAATCATCGCTCTTTCCGGTTACTATCAATTTAATTAAACCATCATCGATTAAAATAGTATTACCGACTTTAGCATCATTAACAATCAGTTTGTAAGATGTAGAAATAACATCTTTCGTACCGGGCAAATCCTTTGATGTAATTTCAATTTTTTCACCGTCAACAAGTTCAATTTCCGGTTCTGCTAAATCGCCGACTCTAATTTTGGGTCCTTGAAGATCTATTAATACCGCAAGCGGTGCTTGTTTTGCTTTGCATGCAGTATCAATTGAATCATAAAGCGATTCATAAAAATCGTATTTACCGTGAGAAAAATTTAAACGAACACCGTCAAGTCCGGCATCAATTAACTGTTGAATATTTTCCGTTGTACTTGAAGCCGGTCCTAATGTTGCTAAAATTTTAGTCTTTGCGAAAACATTTGATATTTCTTTTAACATCTATCTTTTTCCTTTCGATGTTCCTTCTGATTTATCTTTATGCTTTTTACTCTTAAGTTTGAACGGGTCTTTTGCTTTAAGGTACAGTTCTTTCAATCGTTTTTCTACGCAACCGTAAACAGTATCTTTTTCATAATGACCGTTCGATAGCTTTTCTCCCGCTTTAATTCCTGTAATGATTTCAATTCCTTCTTCAATCCTTGTAATTGAATAAATACTAAATTGTTTTTTCTTCACACTTGCAATAATATCTTCTCTTAACATTAAGTCTTTAACATTTTGTTGCGGAATAATCACCCCTTGATTCCCGGTTAAACCTTTATTTTTACAAGTATCGAAGAAACCTTCTATCTTCTCATTAACTCCTCCTATCGGCTGGATATCTCCCTTTTGATTAACGGAGCCTGTAACCGCAATACTTTGTTTAAGCGGTACCCCGGATAAAGTTGAGAGTAAAGCAAATATTTCAGCAGCGGACGCACTGTCTCCGTCAATCATTCCGTATGATTGTTCGAATACAAGGTTGGCAGCAAACGAAAGAGGGAAGTTCTGCCCGAAAGTTTCTTTAAAATAACCGGAGATAATCAGAACTCCTTTATCGTAAGTTTTACCGCTCATACCGGCTTCTCTTTCAACATTGATGATTGAACCGTTACCAATAGAAACAGCAGCGGTAATTCTTGTCGGTTTTCCGAATGCATAAAAATCCGCGCCATAAACGGCAAGCCCGTTAACCTGCCCGACTTTTTCATGTTCCGTTTCAATCAATATTGTTTCATCGGAAATCATTTCGGAAATTTTTTCTTCCGAAAGATTATGCCTATAGCGTGCATTATCATAACTTTTTCGTACATGATCTGCCATAACAGAATCGGCACTCTCTTCCCTTGCCCAAAAATCAGCTTCGCGGGCAAGGTCAGCAATTACTGAAAAACGGGATGTTAGTTTATCTTTCTGTCCCGCATATTTGGATGAGAGTTCAAAAAGATAAGCAATCGCCGATTTATCAAACTCAAGCAGGTTCTCTTCCTTTATCATTTTTTTAATAACCCGCGCATATTCAACAATAACTTCGCCGGTACGTTTTATTTCGTAATCGAATTCCGCTTTCACTTTAAAGATTTTTTTAAAGTCATCTTCATAACCGGAAAGAAGAGAGTATGCATAATTACTTCCGATTAGAATTACTTTTGTATCAACATCAATCGGTTCCGGTTTAAGAATTGAAGGAGAAAACTGGAAATAGCTTGGTGATTCCTGGATTTCAAGTTTTCTATAAGTTAAAACCCTTTTTAGTGTGCGCCAAACTCCGGGCTCTTCAAAAACATGGTTCACGTTAAGCACAAGAAATCCGCCGTTTGCTTTAAGAAGAGAACCTGCTTTTATCCTTGTAAAATCAGCATACCAGCCCCCTTTGCCGTCGTTTATTTTTTCTACTGTTCCGAATAGATTTGTATATGTAGGAGATATTTCTATCTCCACTGGAATTTTCTTTGTCGATGAATTATCAAGTATAATGTTTATATCATATTCCCTGAAGTAATCGATTATATAACCTTCCGGGGTTGTATCTCCTTCCGGTCTTACTCCTTTAAATACCTGTAGATTTTCGAGTATGCTCTCTTCAACCTGTTCAAGATAGTTTAATATTTTTTCATCATCATATTTTTCCTTGAAGGCGCTTAAAGCTCCTTTAACAAGTACTTCGACTTCATTCTTCTCAAGCAGTGAAATTTTTCCCTGGAGTTCCTGGCTCAGCTTTAATCCTTTTTTGAATATCTGGATTAATTCTTCCTGGTACTTCCCATATTTTTTTACAATCTCTTTCGCATCGTTTTGAGTTAATTTTCCTTCTCCGACTGCAAGTTCAATATTATAAACTGGCACCGGTTTATTATCTATTATAGGAATAATTTCAGGACGCGTAGTTTCTCCCACCTGTATTTGTCCTATGGAAAAACTGTCTTCCTTTAACTTTGTTTCAAAGTTACTAATCAGATTCTGTTCTTTGGTACTGTAGTCGGCAACAATACCTTTCTTCCTATTGAGGTATTTAGGACTTTCAAGCGTCTGCGGAATTTTCTCTTTTAAAAATAATATTAATCCATTAAGTTCCTGTTTAAAGATTTTAGCGTTACCTGCCGGAAAAACAAGTAGTATCGGTCTATCCGGGTCGGAGAAATTATTGACGTAAGCATAGTCCTTTAATGAAGGAGTGTTTTCACTTGTCTTTTCAAGTATTTTTTTTACAGTTGTAGCTTTACCTGTCCCTGATAATCCGGAGATATAAATATTATATCCGGGACTGCGGAGATTGACACCGAGTTTAATCGCATTTAGTGCCCTATCCTGTCCGAGTATTCCTTCTATCGGTTCAAGTTCACCTGTTGATTGAAAGTCAAATATAGCGGGATTGCACATCCATCGCAAATCTTTGGGTAAAAGTCCATTTCGTGTATCAGCTTTTTTCAATGCCATCATAAACCGTTTTCCAAATAATAGAATTATTGCAAAGTGAACATACAAAAAACCCTCTATCAAAAACAATTGGAAAAGTAAAAAAGATTTGTTTCATGAACTTTATAATTAGAATTTGAAACACTAAAGTTAGAGCTGTTTTTATTTGGAAGTTGGTTTCTTCATGTTTGTTAATCACATTTAGGGTATGAATTCTTATCCGGTTTTGCATAAACAGAGTATTCTTTTTTTCTTGCATTTTTATCTGTTTTTATTTAATGTTGTAACAAATAATTTCCAAGGGATAATCATTATTGAAGAATGAAGAAACACCGTTGATCTAACTCTATGTTTTCAACGGGACGGCATTGCTTGTTTTCTGCCGGGATTAAAAATACTTCAGTTTTGTAATGAATTTATTTTTCAAATTTTTTACTGATGATTTGTACCATCACCTATTTGCCTCACCGATGTAGATGATTTACTTAACAAATCAATACCTGTTATAAAAAATAGCCGGCGTTGGTTTATTTTATTCAAAAGGAATCATTGCTCTAATACAAGAACCGTTTTTTCTGTCTCTAATTTATTGATTGATAAAACGGGAATTTTGAATTTTTCAAAAATTGTACTGAAATCAACTTAACGAAAATGCTGAATTGATTTTCTAATTTATAAACATAATTAAGCTGCTCAATGAAAAAGTGTATAGGATGGATACTTGCACGGAAAGGGTAATTGCTAAGTATGAGATTAAAAATTTGTATGTTGTCCGGTTCTGATGAAATCCCGGTAAACTATAATTATTACCTATCAATGGCAATCTATAAATTGTTTGAACTGGATACGCCGGAATTTTCATCTTATTTAGACGACATAGGTTTCCCGGAGAGCGGAAAGCCATTTCAGCTTTATACATTCGCATTGCGTTTTAATGCCCTGAAAATTGAAAATGAGACAATTCACTTAATGTGCCGGGATGTAAATCTTTATGTTTCATTCCCTTTAATTGACGATTTTATTAAAGATGTAATTCCTAGAATAATCAAAGAAAACAGAATTGAAATTGAGACAGCTTCTTCAGTCAATATTTTTGCAATAATGAATATTAAAAAACAACAAGAGCCGGTATTCGGAAAGCAAAACAGGTTCACTCTGTTATCACCTCTTGTTATTGCTTCTAAGAAAGATTTTGATTTTCAAAGACCTCTTCCTTATTATCTGCGATTCAACGACAACATTAATGAAATTAACTGGATTATAAACCAGGATTTAAAAACCAAGTACAAAATGATTTATAATTCCGAATATAACGGTAACAATCTCACTTTTGAATGGGATAACGATTACATAAAGACGAAGTTAAGTAATAACCAGAGACTAACTAAAAAGATTTCGATTCGCAGAGGTAATAGCCGGAATCGTGAGATAATAGGAAACATGATACCGATTGTATTAACCGGTGAAGAAGCACTTATAAAGGTGGGTTATGATACCGGTTTCGGCGAGCAGAATTCAATGGGTTTCGGTATGGCTGATTTTTATTCGGCTATTTAAATAAGTTTTCCATGGCATTAAAGCCAGGAGTTAAACAACTAATCCAAAAATCAACAACGGAGGATTAAATGAAAATAGTTCGTATGACCCTGCTGGAAAAAAACAGTAACAGCAAAATGGTTGCTTTCCTGGACATTGAAACGGACGACGGAATTATTCTAAAAAAGTTTCGTTTGATAAATGGTCCGAATGGTTTGTTCTTGTCCGCTCCAAGCGAAAAAGGGAAAGACGACAAGTATTACGAAACAGTTATTTTGCCTAAATCCCTAAAAGAAGAAGCAGAAAAAGCCGCTATAGAAGAATACAATAAGCAGAAAAAATAGCCGTTCAGATTTATTTTATACTTAGTGCGTCTTAGTAATATAGGTTATTATATTTAAAACGGGACGATTGTTCATGCACCTAATTATGGCATGACAGAAGGATATTATTGTCCTTTCGATACACGAAATGAAAAAGAAGCTATTCATAATTCGCATTCCATCTGCAATATTTTCAAAAAAAGGAATTAAATGAAGGAAAAAATCTATTTATACGGTGATGTTTTTACCAAACGTCCCTCCCGGATTTATTAAATGAATCAAAAAAATAAGCCGGAAATTTCTTATCTTGTGCCACAATTTTTAAAATTTTTATACAACCGGAAGAATTATGATTTTTAGTATGACGGGCTTCGGCAAAGCGTCAAACTCTTTTAACGGTTTTAATATGGAAATTGAAGTGAAAAGCTTCAATAATCGTTACCTTGAGTTGTCGCTTAAGCTGCCCACAAGCCTGCAAAGCAGGGAATATGAAATAAAAGAATATGTAAAAAGTAAAATTAAACGGGGAAAAGTTTACATTAATATTTCAATTAAACCTGAAGGTGATGCAAATTCATTCCTTTTCTTAAGCGAAACCAAACTGAAAGAATCAGTGGATACGCTTAAAAAAATCCGGAAAGCTTTAAAAATAAAAGACAAAATCAAGATTGAGCACGTCCTTACATTCAAAGACCTCTTCTCGCCTGAACTCGGGGAGTTTGAAGATGAACATTTTGAAGCCCTTAAATCTACATTGGATAAATCACTTGAAAATGTTGTTTCTATGCGTAAAGCAGAAGGAGAACAGCTTTCTAAGGATTTGCGGCAAAGATTAGATAAAATTGAAGAACACCTAATTAAAATTGAAAATATTTATAGAACCGGGGTTGATGAACAGTTTGCGAAATTGAAACAGAGATTATCTCAACTGATTGAAGATATTTCCGTTTATAATGAAAGACTTGACGTTGAGCTGGCGTTACTCGCAGAAAAAGCCGATATTACGGAAGAATGCGTAAGACTACGGAGCCATCTCAAATTTTTTAAAGAAAATCTGGAGAACGGTGATGAAACAGGGAGAAAATTAAATTTTCTCTGCCAGGAAATGCACCGGGAAGCAAATACGATTGCTTCTAAATCTCTTTCTACTGAGGTAATTCATCATTCGGTTTTTATACGCGAAGAAATAGAAAAAATACGGGAACAGATACAGAATGTTGAATAATAACAGAGGGGTACTATTTGTTATTTCAGCACCAAGCGGGGCAGGAAAAACTACAATAATTCATTCTGTTTTAAAAGATATACCCGAACTTCTCTACTCAATTTCGGCGACTACTAGAAAAAAAAGAGGCGATGAAGTAGATGGGAAGGATTATTTTTTCCTGGATGAACCGACTTTCCATCAAAAAATAGAAAAAAATGCCTTTGCAGAATGGCAAAAAGTTTACGATTATTATTACGGTACTTATAAAAGTTTTTTGGATGAGAACTTAAACAAAGGTAGATCAATTATTCTTGACCTTGATGTAAAGGGAGCATTAAATCTAAAGCAAAACTACCCCGAAGCCGTACTTGTATTTATCGAACCGCCCGGGATAGATGAGCTTGAAAGAAGATTGAAAAAACGGAAAACCGAAAACGAGCACGACCTCAATCTTAGGATTGAGAGGGCAAAAATGGAATTGAGTCATAAGGATAAATTTGATTATTTTGTGGTCAACAAAAATCTTGATATTGCAATAGAGAATTTAAAAAGTATAATAGTTAAAGTGATCAATAAGGAGGTAGAACCCTAATGGGTATTGAACCAATCGATTTACGTGAAATAGATAAAAAAACTGCAAACGTTTACGAAGCGATTATAGTTGCTTCCAGGCGTGCGCGTCAAATGAATGATGAGCAGAAAATTGAATTCAACGCACAGCTGTCAACAGTTCCTCAAACAAGTGCAACAGACGATGACAGTGAAGATTTCGATAACCCGGCTCAGTTGAGGATATCACTCGATTTCGAAAAAAGAAAAAAACCACACCAGCAAGCGTTGGATAAACTGCTTGAAGGTGAAGTAGAATTCGAGTATAAATCTTAATTACATAATGTATAAAGACGTTTTAAGCGGTAAGAAAATTATTGTCGGTATTACAGGTTGCATCGCCGCTTATAAATCATGTCTTCTTGTAAGAGATTTAATGCGTAGAGGCGCGGAAGTTAAAGTCGTTATGACTCCTTCCGCTCTTGAGTTTATAGCCCCTCTTACACTTGCCGCTCTTACCCGGAATGATGTTATTGTTAATACTTTCCCTGCATCGCAAGAAGCCGGTGTAACTTTAAAAACATGGCATATAGATTATGCACTATGGGCGGATTTAATGGTAATTGCCCCTGCATCTGTAAATACAGTAGCAAAAATTGCAAACGGTTTTTGCGATAATGCACTTACTACTCTTACGGCTGCTCTAAGATGCCCGCTGCTGCTTTCTCCCGCAGCGGACGTGGATATGTACCAATCCCCTTTTACTCAAGAAAACATTATGAAGTTAAAAGGGAAAGGAATTCATATTTTGGAAGCTGAAGAAGGTGAGCTTGCAAGCGGATTATCAGGGAAGGGACGATTGCCGGAAATTGATAAGGTGATTGACTCAATCGAAACAATTTTATCCGGTTACATTCCCGACCTGAAAGGGAAAAAAATAATGATAACCGCCGGTCCTACTTATGAAGATATCGATCCGGTTAGGTTTATTGGGAATCGTTCTTCAGGAAAAATGGGATATGAAATTGCCAAAGCCGCTTTTTTACGCGGTACTCTTGTTACTTTGATAACGGGACCATCTTCATTAACACCGTATAAAGAGATTAAAACAATAAAAGTAAGATCTGCAAAAGAGATGAAGGCTGAAGTAGAATCATATCTTCAGTATAACGATGCTTTAATTATGGCTGCTGCTGTTGCCGACTATACCCCGCAATCTGCATCCGAAATCAAAATAAAAAAAGAAGACAACTTAAAATCCATCACTCTTAAAAGAACGGAAGATATCCTTTCATCATTAAAAAACAGCGGGAAGGTAATTGCAGGGTTTGCCCTGGAAACTGATGACGAAATCAATAATGCACAGAAAAAATTAGCTTCAAAACATCTGGATATGATTGTTCTAAATTCACTTCAGGATGCCGGCAGCGGATTTGAAGTTGATACTAACAAAGTAACGATTATCCATAAAGACGGCAGCCAGGTTGAATCCCCTTTACAATCGAAATTTCAAACTGCCCATAAAATATTAACCGAATTGAAGAAGTATTTTTAATTTGGAAAAAAAGTCAAACCTATTCGTTGAATCCCTGAAACTTCAGCAAGAAATATTCGGTAACGAGCTTTTCATGAATGATATAGACATGAATACACCAGAACCTTTTGAAACGAATTCCTCCGTAGAAGCAGAAACTCTTTTTATTGCAGGTGAATTTGAAACGGCAAAATCACTTGACGAACTGGACAAAATGATCTGCGACTGCATGGAATGTCCACTCGGACAAACAAGGAATAAATTCGTATTCGGTAAAGGTAATCCGGATGCAAAAGTGATGTGTATTGGAGAAGGACCCGGCGCAGAAGAGGATGCCAAGGGAGAGCCTTTTGTAGGAAGAGCCGGACAATTATTGACGGATATTTTGAAAGCTATAAAGTTTTCGAGAGAAGAGGTTTACATAGCGAATATAGTTAAATGCCGTCCCCCCGGTAACCGTACACCGAGTCCGGATGAAATGGAAAAATGTATTCCTTATTTAATGAAACAAATTGAGCTAATAAAACCGTCTTTAATTCTTTGCCTCGGACTAACTGCCGCACAGGCATTGATTAAAAGGAAAGACACATTAACCAATTTCCGTGGAAAAGTATTCGATGTAAAAGGTATTAAAACAATGGTTACATACCACCCTGCAGCACTGCTCAGAAATCCGAACTGGAAAAAAGGATGCTGGGAAGATGTACAGGCTTTTCGGAAATTGTATGACGAATTGTAATCATCCTCTCACATTTTCCTAATACTCATTTTTATTAAAAACCAATTCCTTGCAAAAATAAATAAAGATAAATTTGAAGGCATTTGTTTTTCCTTAACTGTCCAAACCGTCCTTATAATTTTTGTATGTGTGCATAACTTATTTTTTCCTTATTTTACACACGGGATAAAAAATATTCTTCAATCAATTAAGAGAAAATTCATCAAGAAATTAGTAAAAGTATAATGCCCAAAAGAAAAGAAACCGAATTAACATCATTGGTTCCGGCAGGCTTAAAACCGCCGTCAGCCCCGGAAATTGAAATGTCCGTTCTCGGAGCCATGATGATTGAAAAAGAAGCAGTTCCGAAAGTAATTGAAATGCTGACGCCCGGAGTGTTTTACCTGAAAGCTCATAAAATAATTTATGAAGCGATGATAAAACTCTTCAATGCAAATGAACCGATTGATACGGTTTCGTTATTCGAAGAATTAAAAAAGCAGAACAAACTTGAAGATGCAGGCGGTGCAGTCTATTTAAGTAAACTTACTGAAAATGTATCTTCGGCTGCCAATGTTGAATACCACGCAAAAATTTTAATTGAAAAAGCAATACTCACAAAACTAATAAGTATTTCTCACGAAATTGCAAAAACGGCTTACGAAGGCTCGGAAGACGCATTCGAAATACTTGATAACGCCGAAAGAAAAATCTTCGAAATAATGGGCGAGCATATGAAACGGGCTTTTATCGATATGGGGAAAGCCGTTCGTGATGCCCTTGAATATATTGATGCAATTCACTCTATGGAGTATAAAAAATTTGCCGTACCTACAGGCTTTTATGATTTGGATGAAGTATTGGGCGGATTTCAAAAATCCGACTTGATAATTTTAGCTGCACGTCCTTCTATGGGAAAAACAGCGCTTGGAATGGCATTCGCAAAAAACGCAGCAGTTCTTAGTAAAGTTCCGGTTGCGGTTTTCAGCCTTGAAATGGCGACAATCCAGTTGGTTATAAGGTTAATTTCTTCGGAAGGTAAAATTGACGCACACAAACTAAGAACCGGTAGAATGCCAAAAGAAGAAGGTTCCAAGTTGTGGAGAGTTGCCTCAAAATTAATCGAAGCTCCTGTATTTATCGATGACGCTCCCGCTCAAACAATTCTTGAAATCAGAGCAAAAGCAAGGCGTTTGAAATCCGAAAAGAAAATAGGTTTAATTATTATCGACTACCTTCAGCTTATCCAGGGTTCATCCCGCACTGAAAGCAGGGAGAGAGAAATATCGACAATTTCACGTTCACTTAAAGCATTGGCAAAAGAACTTGAAATACCTGTTATTGCTTTAGCACAGCTTAACCGTGCCGTTGAAGGAAGACAGGATAAACGTCCGCAGCTTTCAGACTTACGCGAATCCGGTTCAATTGAACAGGATGCGGATGTTGTTATGTTTATTAACCGCCCCGAGTATTACGGAATGAAAACCGATGCCGACGGTAACTCTACAGAAGGTCTGGCTGAAGTTATTATTGCTAAACAAAGAAATGGACCTACCGGTGAAGTAAAACTAACCTTTGTAAAAGAGTTCGCTCGTTTTGAAAGCCGCGAACACTTCAGGAGAACCGAAGACGTATCTGTATCACAAATTGAACATGAGGATGTAATATGAAAAAATTATTCTTGTTAATTGTACTTGTATCTGTTTTATCTACGACTGTTTTTCCGCAAATCTATACCGATGAAGATGTGAAGATTTGCGAATCCAAATTCTCGCTGGCATTGGAGAAAAATCTTTATGCTTTACCTTTGAACGATGTAATTGCGGAAATCGGTAAAAGCTTTCTCGGTGTTGATTACGTTGCCCATTCAATTGAAAAAGATGGCGAAGAGCAGCTTGTAGTCTTTTTAACCGGGCTTGACTGTACCACATTTCTCGAAAACTGTCTTACTTTCGGGAGGTTAATAAAACAGAATAAAATTTCTTTTGAAGATTATAAAGAAGAACTTACGAAAATAAGATACCGCAACGGGGTGATAGACCGTTATCCGTCAAGGCTTCATTATTTTTCGGATTGGATTCACAACAATACAAAAAAGGGAATAGTTAAAGATATTACGAAAGAAATCGGCGGAGAGCTTACTAAATTCAATGTGTCTTTCATGTCTAAAAATCCTGATAAGTATAAACATCTGAAAGAAAATCCCGAATTCGTTCCGGTAATTGAAAAGCAGGAAAAAGAAATTAATTCAAGGAAATACTATTACATTCCCAAGAATAAAGTTGAAGAACATGAAAGCAAAATTCAAAACGGCGATTTGATTGCAATTACAACAAATCTATCGGGTCTGGATATCGGGCATGTCGGTGTTGCCGTTAAAATGGATGATGGTAGAATTCACTTTATGCACGCACCTTTGGTGGGAGCTAAAGTAGAAATTTCTGAAAATCCTTTACCCGGTTATCTTGCAAAAGTAAAAAAGCATACGGGAATTATAGTGCTTAGACCCGTAGAACCTAAATAATGATGTTATGGAAAAACCGGTTCTTACTGATAAAAACCAGTTCCCTACAGATGAAATAATTTTTTCGAATATCGGGAAGTCAAAACAATTTTGGGATTCTTTATTTGCACATATTTCGGAAAGCTACCCCGAAATAACAAAAGAATGGCGGTACTATAACGACGGGAAAAGCTGGTTATTAAAAGTTACAAAAAAGACAAAAACAATTTTCTGGTTGTCAGTTGTTAAAAATTCGTTCCGGATTTCTTTTTATTTTACAGATAAAGCTGAACCAATAATTCTGGACAGCGGACTTCCCGATGAACTTAAAGAGCAGTTCATTAATGGTAAACGATTCAATAAAATAAGGAGGTTATCGATTCTCTTTAATAATAAAAAGGATGTTGAATCAGCAAAAATTCTTTTGGCTATTAAAACCGGTATAAAGTAGAACAATTTGATATTTCTCAACTAACTGATTGGTTTAATTTTTAAATGAAATATAACGCAATTCAAAGGCTTTCTGTTTTTGATCCGCTAATGTTTTGTTATTAGAGAAAAATCATATTGTTCAACAATTCTATTCTTTCATCGAAAAATCCAGGTTAGCATACCTCCACATTCCGGGATTAAATAATTCATCACTTTAATAACAATTGCAGTTCTTACTTCATTTTCACATCTTAAAATGATATTTTTCGATTGTATAATTAAGGTAAAAGGAATTAATGATAGAAATCAAACAAAAGAAAACCGAACGGGCTATACTGATAGCTGTAAAAACACGTTTTCAAAGCAAGGAAATAATTAAAGAGCACCTTGACGAGCTGGAGGAACTTGCCGCAACTGCAGGTGCTGAAGTTGTTCTGAAAATTGTACAGGAACGGCATGGAGAAGAACCAGCTTTTTACATCGGAAAAGGGAAAGCTGAAGAACTTGTTCAACTTGTCGAGTTAAATGAAATTGACTTATTAATTTTTGATGATGACCTTTCTCCCGTTCAAATAAGGAACCTGGAACGATTATTAAATAGGAAAATAGTTGACAGAAGCGGTTTGATTCTCGATATTTTTGCATCCGGTGCAAAGACAAAAGAAGCAAGAACTCAAGTTGAATTAGCACAACTTCAATACCTTATGCCGCGACTAACAAGAGCATGGACTCACCTCTCGAAACAATATGGAGGAATCGGGACAAAAGGACCGGGTGAAACACAGATTGAAACAGACCGTAGAATAATAAAAGAGAGAATTGCCCTTCTCAAAGAAAAACTTGTTAAAATAGAATCACAACGAATTACACAAACGGAAAAAAGAAAAGACTTTGTTAGGATTTCACTTGTGGGTTATACAAATGCGGGAAAATCAACGTTGTTCAATCTCCTTACAAAAGCAGGCGTACCGGCAGAAGATAAGCTGTTTGCAACGCTTGACTCTACAACACGGGGAATCGAATTGAATAAAAACCTCAAAGTTCTTCTTAGCGATACAGTCGGTTTTATAAGAAAACTTCCGCACCACCTTGTGGCGTCATTCAAAAGCACATTGAACGAAGTTCGTGAATCGGACATCATCCTACAAGTAATCGATGTGAATCATCCTTATTATGAAGATCACATTGAAGTCGTTGAAGAGACATTGAAATCGCTCGGCTGCGAGAAGAAAACAGAGATCAAGGTTTTCAACAAGGTAGATGTTCTATCGGACAAAAGCAGAATTGAATACATAACAAACAAATACAAGAACTCCGTTATATTATCTGCTGCCCGTGGAATTAATATCTCTTCATTAATTGAAAAGATTTCAGAAATTGTGAATGAAAATATGGTCTACGGGAAAGCCATCTTACGGATTGAAAACTCGAAAGAGATTGCTAAAATTCATTCACTTGCCAAAGTAATTTCGGAGAAATACAGGGAAAACAAAGTGCATATTTCTTATTCAACCGATAAATCGAATGCTGAAAAAATCAAAAAAATGGTTGAAACAAAGTGATATAACGATTTTTTTTTCTATCTTAATGTTGTGAAATTGATAACGTAATTATGAAAACAATAAACATTTTCTTACTTGTACTTTTGCTAACAACTATTTCGTTTTCTCAAAAGGAAATGAAAAAAGTTACTTTTGCACTTCACTGGATTCCACAATCACAGTTTGCAGGTTATTATGTTGCCCTTGACAAAGGGATTTACAAAAAATACGGTATAGATGTTGAAATTATACCCGCCAATCCCCGTGTACCTTCTTCAATATTGCTCGAAAAAGCGAAAGTAGATTTAGCATCAATGTGGCTTACTAATGCTTTACAATTAATCGACCGGGGCGTTAAGATTGTTAATCTGGCGCAGGTTATAAACCGTTCGGCATTAATGCTTGTGGCAAAAAAGTCAAGCGGAATTAATTCCCCGCAGGATATGGAAGGGAAAAAAATCGGAATATGGGGGGGCGATTATCAAATTCAACCGGATGCATTTTTTAAAAAATACAAACTTGATGTGCGGGTAATTCCACAAGGAAACTCTGTTAATCTATTCTTACAGGATGGTATTGATGTTACTTCGGCGATGTGGTACAATGAATACCACACTATTTTGAACTCGGGATTGGATGATGAAGAACTGAATGAATTCTTTTTTGCAGATTACGGTTTGAATTTCCCTGAAGAAGGTATTTACTGCTCAACGGAATTATTGGAAAGAGACCCGGAACTTTGTAGGGATTTTATTTTGGCTTCATTTGAAGGGTGGAAATTAGCATTCCAGGACCCCGAAGAAGCTTTAAATATTATGATTCAAAATCTTAAAAAATTACGATACCCGGCTAATCGGTCGCATGAAAAATGGATGCTGGGTAGAATGAAAGACCTAATTATGCCGGATACTAATATGACAATATTCGGAGAACTCTCGGAGTCAGACTTTGAATTCGTCTGTAAAACTTTGAAAGATTACGGGACATTAAAATCGTATCCCTCTTTTCAGAGTTTTTACAAACCGGTAAGAAGGGAGAAAAAGTGATGCGGATATTTAAGAATACCGGGCTTTCATTAAAAATTGTATTATCAATCTTCTCGACAATCTCCTTGATTTTTCTGGGTATATTCCTTTACAACTATTTTGTTTCGAAGGACATTATAGTAAAGAACATTGAAGAAAGCGCTACTAATTTAACTGTTTCTACGGTTAATAAAGTCGATAAAATTCTTGCAGCGGTAGAAAAAGTTCCACAAAATGTTGCTGTACTAATAGAAAACTCCGGGTATTCAAGTGAAAAGATTCATAAACTACTTGAACTCGTAGTTCAAAATAATGATGACATTTACGGCGCAACAATCGCTTTCGAACCTTATACTTTTGATAAAGATTCATTGTTTTTTGCTCCCTATTATTACAAACAAAACGATTCGGTTAAACTTTCGTATTTAGGAGGTGAAGAATACAATTACTTCCTTCTCGATTGGTATCAAATTCCGAAAGAACTTGACCGCCCGATATGGAGTGAGCCTTACTATGACGAAGGCGGCGGAAATATTTTGATGTGTACTTACTCGGTTCCTTTTTACAGGTATGAAAAAGGGAAAAGAGTTTTTTGGGGAATTATTACTGCCGATATGTCGTTGGACTGGTTACAAAATATTATTAATTCTATAAAAGTATTCCAAACCGGTTACGGTTTTGTAATATCAAAAACAGGAAGGTTCATCAGTCATCCCAGCAAAGGCCTTATTATGAATGAGTCCGTTTTCAGCGTTTCGGAAGAAAGAGGTATTCCTTTCATGCGTGTAATGGGACGCGATATGATTGCCGGTAAAAGCGGTATCGTTCAGGATGAATATAAAAACGTAGCAACCGGAAAACAAAGCTGGATTTCTTATGCACCAATTAAAACAAACAACTGGGCTGTGGGTATCGTTTACCCGGTTAATGAATTGATGGCGGACGTTTACAGTTTTAACAAAACCGTATTGCTTCTTGGGCTGATTGGCGGTATCGTATTGTTAGGTGTAATTATCCTTATCTCAAGGTCAATAACAAGTCCTTTACGAAAACTTGCTGCTGTTACTATTGATTTCGGTAAAGGAAACTTTGATGTTGAACTACCGCAGCCTAAATCAAATGATGAAATCGGTTTGTTGAATAAATCGTTCGTCTCCATGCAGGATGCATTAAGAAAAACTATTCTTCAACTGAAAAACGCCAACGATGAATTGGAAGAATACAGCCGTACTCTTGAAGAAAAAGTTGAACAACGTACAGTTGAATTGAAACAAAAGAACATTGAACTTGATGCTGCTTTCAACAATGTAAAAGCGCTTAGCGACATCGGGCAAAAGATTACTTCAACTTTGAATTTGGAACTGATTTTTTATACAGTGTACGAAAGTGTGAACTCCCTGCTTGACGCATCCGTGTTTTTAATTATGATTTATAACAAAGAGAAAAATAGTCTTGATTGTAAACTCTCAATTGAAAAAGGAGAAAAATTACCTGAATTCAGTTTCGGTATGGAAGAAGAGAACAGGTTTGCTGTATGGAGCGTTGTAAACAAAAAACCGATTTACATGAATGATGTTGATGTAGAGTATTCCCGCTATATATCCCATCGTATCAAACCGAAAGCTGGCGATTACGCAGCATCTATGCTCTATTACCCGTTAGTAGTTGAAGGTAGGGTAATCGGAACCGTGTCCGTGCAGAGCTTTAAAAAGAATGCATACACTCCTTTACATGTTGATATTCTATCTAACCTTGCTTCTTATACGGCTATTGCACTTGATAATGCTTACGCCTACGAAGCTATCAACAAAGCAAACAAAGAGTTGAAAGAAGCTCAATCGCAATTAATTCAAGCTGAAAAAATGGCTTCGCTGGGACAATTGACTGCCGGAATTGCCCATGAAATTAAAAATCCGCTGAACTTTGTTAATAACTTTGCAGACCTTTGCGTAGACTTAACCCATGAACTAAAAGACGAACTTGAAGTATACAAAGATAAAATCGGCGATAAGGAATTCGGTTATATCACGGAAATTCTCGGAGATATAGAACAGAACTCACGCAAAATTAATGAACACGGAAAAAGAGCCGACAGCATAGTAAAAGGAATGCTTCTCCATTCACGCGGTAAAGCGGGCGAACTTCAAAAATCGGATATTAATTCTTTACTGAACGAATACATTAATCTCGCTTATCACGGTTTCAGAGCTCAGGATACGTCTTTCAATATTAAAATTGAAACAGAGTTCGATAAAGATCTTGAACCGATAAATATTGTACCTCAAAACCTAAGTCGTGCATTTTTAAATATTATTAACAATGCTTGCTATTCCGTGCACGAGAAAAAAAGAGAAAAAGGAAATGCTTTCAACCCGGTACTTCATGTATCAACACGGAACGCTGATGGCAGGGTTGAAGTAAAAATAAAAGATAACGGTAAAGGCATTCCGGAAGAAATTGTCAATAAAATTTTTAACCCTTTCTTTACTACTAAACCGACTGGTAAAGGAACCGGGCTTGGGCTATCGATGACGTATGATATTATTACCCAGGAGCATAAAGGCGAAATCCAGGTTAAAACAGAAACCGGGGAGTTTGCCGAGTTTACAATTTCTATTCCGAAAGACCTTAAATAAACAGAAGGATTTTTATGAGAATAATGATAGTTGATGATGAAATTGATATTCAACCTTTGTTCAATCAAAAATTTAAAAATGAAATTAGAAACGGAAGAGTTGAATTAGTTTACTGTTTTTCTGCCGAAGATGCCCTCGCACATCTTGAATCAGTCGGAAGTACCGAATTCATTTTGATATTATCCGACATAAATATGCCGGGTATGAACGGTATTGAGCTTTTAAAAATCTTGAAACAAAAGTATCCCCACTTGAAGGTGTTTATGATAACTGCCTACGACGCTGAGGAAAAATATCAAAAAGCTGTTCAGTTTGGTGCAGACAATTATTTAACCAAACCGCTTGATTTTGATAAATTAAAAAAAGACTTAAACATTAGTGAATAATTTGAGAAATTGAAAAGGAGTTGTAATGCCTGAAAAAATTATGGTTGTAGACGACGAACCGGATCTGGAGTCATTGATCCGCCAGCGTTTTAGAAAAAGAATCCGCGAGAATGAACTTGATTTCGTATTCGCAAGCAACGGTCTTGAAGCTCTAGCTAAATTACTTGAGCATCCTGAAATCTGTTTGATTTTAAGTGATATAAACATGCCGGAAATGGACGGACTAACTTTACTTGCAAAGTTGAACGAGTTAAAAAATCCCGCAATAAAAACTGTTATTGTTTCTGCATACGGCGATATGGACAACATCCGCACTGCTATGAATAGAGGCGCATTCGACTTTGTTACAAAGCCGGTTGATTTTACAGACCTTGAAACGACAATTAATAAAACAATCCAGGAACTGACTGTTTTACGGCAGGCTCAGCAGGAACACGATCAACTTATTGCTATACAGCATGATTTATCCGTAGCAAGAGACATTCAACAAGCAATACTTCCAAAATGTTTTCCGCCGTTCCCGGAACGAAAAGAATTTGATATTTTCGCTTCTATGACTGCTGCCAAAGAAGTAGGGGGAGATTTTTACGACTTCTTTTTAATTGATCAGGACAGACTTGGTTTTGTAATCGGTGATGTATCGGGAAAAGGAATACCCGCAGCAATATTTATGGCTGTCAGCAGAACTTTATTGAAAGCAACAGCTCTGAAAGGATATAACCCGGGTGAATGCCTTTTATATGTAAACAACCTGCTTTGCGTTGAAAGTGTTTCTTCTATGTTTGTTACTATTTTCTACGGTATACTTAATGCTACTACGGGAGAAATTGAATACGCAAACGGGGGACACAATCCACCTTACCTGCTTACAACCGACGGTAAAGTAGTTGAAATCGAAAGAACCGGCGGTATCGCACTCGGTATTATGGAGGATATGGAATATAATTCCAATACCATAAAACTAAACCCGGGTGATTCGATTTTTCTGTTCACCGACGGTGTTACAGAAGCTTTTGACGTTGCTGATGAACTTTATTCGGAAGAGCGGCTTGAAAAACTTCTTGCTACGCTAACATCCGAATCCGTTTCGGAGATTGCAAGCAAAGTGGTTGCCGATGTACATCGCTATTCAACTGATGTTCAGCAGTCGGATGATATTACAGTGTTGTCATTAAGATATTCAGGTAGTTAATAAAATTATTAATGTGTCGTTACGTTACTAAAACGGAGAAGTAATTGGAAATAAAGTATTCAAAGAATAATGGTGTTTCTATCGTATCTGTGAACGGAAAAATGGATACGTATGCTGCCGAAGACTTTGAAAGCGGTATGCTGAAGATACTTGAACTGGGAGACAGCAGGATAATCATTGATTTTTCAAATGTCGATTTTATCAGTAGTGCAGGGTTGCGTGTGTTGATAATGGCAGCAAAGAAATTGAAAGCGGTGAACGGTGTGCTTTATCTCGCTTCTTTCAAAAGTTACCTAAAAGAAATGCTTGATACAGTAGGGTTTACTTCAATATTTAATATTTTCCCGTCGGTGGATGAAGCCAAAAAAAATCTGCCGGAATAAAACCTTCCGGCATAAAATAATGCGTTCGGTCTTACCGGTTAAATAATTCTATAAAGTATCTGATTGTTTGTTCAACTCCAGCTTTCAAATCGTATGTCGGAGTAAATCCGAGTTGTTCCGTAGTATCCGAGATTGATGCAAGACTATGCTTAATGTCTCCCGGTCTTTCAGGTTCATAAACAATTTTGCTTTTACTTCCAGTTAAACCGATTATCATTTTTACCAGCTCATTAATCGAAATAGATGTTCCTGTTCCAAGATTGAAAACACCTGTTACATCTTCTTTCTCCGCTGCTATTGCGTTTGCCTTTACAACATCTTTAACAAAAATAAAATCGCGGGTTTGTTCGCCATCACCATAGATAACAAGATTTTCGTTTCTCAGTGCTTTGCTTACAAAAATCGGTATAGCGGCTGCATACTGGCTTTTAGGATTTTGTCTGGGACCGAATACGTTAAAGCACCTGAAAGATAAAGTGTTGATACCGAAACTTTCAAAATATTGGTTTAAGTAATACTCACCGTCAAGTTTCGTAATCCCGTAAGGTGATTTCGGTTCCGGTTTCATTTTTGTTGTTTTGGGAGATGCGGGGTTATCACCATAAACGGCTGCAGAGCTGAAATGGATTACTTTTTTTACATTATTGATTTTAGCTGCTTCGAGTAAGTTTAATATACCATTTACATTTATGCTTACACATTCAAATGGGTTTTCTACCGATTCAGGCACTGAAACCAACGCTGCCAGATTATAAATATAATCCACTCCTTTAGTAATAGAAAAAACTACTTCCTTATCCGTTATACTTTTTTTAATAAACTCAATACTCTTCAAATGCTGTATATTGGCTTCGCTGCCGGTTCGTAAATTATCAAGAACAACTACTTCAGCATTTTCACTGCACCAATACTCTGCTAAATGGCTTCCTATAAAACCGGCTCCGCCTGTAATTAATACTCTTTTTTTCATACTGTCCTTTACAATATCCCTTTAGATTAATTTAATATCATTCAAGAATGGAAACTTTTCCCTTATATTATTTGCAAAACCAAGCTGTAAGTCAGTTGATGAAATACATTCTTCATCAACAATACAAACCATTTCTTCACCGGTAGGATCAAAAATACTTGAGCATCCGCTGTACGATAAGTTTGGGTCATTACCAACACGATTAACCCCGATAACAAAACAAAGATTCTCAATCGCTCTTGCCCTTAGCAGCGCCCGCCAGTGATGAATCCTTGTGATAGGCCAGTTTGCTATGTTGATGATTAAGTTTACTCTTTCTTTCCCGTAATTTCTATATAATTCGGGAAATCTTAAATCGTAACAGATTGACAAACCGATTTTGTTTCCATCAATTTCCGTTATAACTGTTTCATTCCCCCCTTCATAATGCTTGTTTTCATCACCGTATGAGAATGGATGAATTTTTCTATATATCTTTTTCAATACGCCGTCTTTACTCAAATGAATTAGGGTATTAAAGAATGAGTTTCCTTCTTTGAATATTACGCCTGCAAAAACATCGCTGGAATATTTCTTTGCTATTTCTGCAAAGAATTTTATACTGCTTCCTTCCGCTGTTTCCGCAAATGTATCAGGCTTCATTGTAAAGCCTGTTAATGTCATTTCCGGGAAAACTATTACTCCCGGTTTCGGGTTGTATTTGTTTAATAAATCGATAATTTTAGTTTTATTAGATTCAACATCTTCCCACGCTGGATTATACTGTACAATCGAGAAATACATTTAGTTTACTTCTCCGTCTTTAATTTTACTGCCAAACCAATTCCATCTCCAATTGTCAGGATTGTGGCTTTTAACCCGGCTTGATTCAAAAAGATTTCATTGAATTCTCTTATCATCTTCGTTGATCTTTTGTATTCTTTCGGGACACGGCTTGCTGCTGTGAATCCATGCCACAACAGGTTATCTACAAACAAAATCCCGTTTTTCTTAAGCAGTACCAATGAATAATCAAATAATCTTTTATAATCTTCTTTATCGGCGTCAAGAAAAATAAAATCGTATTTTTTAGGAAGAGAAGGCATTATTTCTGCTGCTTCTCCTTTAATTAATCGTATTTTATTCGCAAATCCTGAACGTGATATATAGCTCTCAGCCAGTTGAATATTATCTTCACTTTTTTCAATTGTATGAATACATGATTTTTTCGATAAGTTTCTTGCTATCCGAATAGCAGAGTAACCTATTGCTGCACCTAATTCAAGTACACGTACAGGTTTTTGAATTTGAATTAATTGCTCAAGAAAGAAAGCTGAATTGCTGTCCAATATAGGTATACGGTTTTCAGCGGCGAATGCCTCCATTTCAATTATTAATTCATTTTTCTCTTTGTTAAATCTTTCCAGATATTTCAACTGTTCATCGCAAACGATTTTTTTCATTTTATAACCTCGGGTTACCTTAATAAAAGCATTTTCTTTGTGTAGATATTCTCCCCCGATTTCAAAGCATATAAATAGATACCTGTAGAAACCGGCATTCCCTGGTTCGACTTCCCATCCCAGAAAATTTGATTAAGTCCCTTTGAAGCGGTTCCTTTAAAAATAGTTTTTACTTTTTGACCAAGTATGTCATAAATTACAATTTCTGCGGAAGCTTGTTCCGGGGAATAGAACAAAATTTTCGTTCCCTGGTTAAAAGGATTGGGGAAATTCTGTTCAAGTAAAAAGTCTGAAGGAATTTTTAACTCTTCAATATTTATAATTGTTTTACCGTATTCAGTGGAATAGTAGAATGAATTATTTGCCGGTTCACGGGATATTACACCGGAGTTGTTTTTATTTTCAAAATAGAAATAGATTTTATTTCCAATACTGTTCACCGGGATATTCACAATATACCGGCTACTATCCAGCACCATTTTCTTAAATTCAAAATCTACTCCATTGCTACTGAAGTAAAACACAATAGAGTCCAGCGAGTTACCTGCAATTTTATTCAATATATATTCATTATTCTTAAAAAGAATAACCGGGTGGTTTATTGCATTGTAAGCCGAGATTAACCCATACCCTTTTTTATTATCAGGCTTTAAATAGTTGTCAGCAGTTTTCAACAGTATATCCCGCAGTTGAATATTGTTCAATTCGGGATATGCCGAGAGCAATAAGGCAGCCAATCCAGAAGCAATTGGAGCGGCGGATGATGTTCCACTTGCATAATTATACTGGTTAACCGATTTTGATATTGCTCCCACAACCGAAACTCCCATTGCTGTAACATCCGGTTTAATCCGTCCATCATACGTTGGTCCAATCGAACTAAAACTTGCAAGATCTTTCTCCGCATTAACTGCACCTACTGCAATAGTATTGAAACCATCCGCAGGAGCGGTGATATATTTCCATGTTTTATTTCCTTCGTTCCCGGCAGATGTAACTGTTAAAACACCTTTACTAAAAGCAAGTTCCGCTGCTTTTGTTACAATAGTTGTTTTACCATCCATGTTGGCATATGTATACGAGGTTTGTCCGGCATCAAATTCATTATAACCTAAAGAACTTGATGTTATATCCACTCCATAGTTTTCCATCCATTCAAGAGCAGCAGCATAGTTGTCTTCTTCTATATTTTTTTCGCTCCTTATATCTTCCGTTTTTGCAAGTATAAAATCTGCTTCAAATGCAGCACCGATTAATGCACTATCCTTCTTACCGGCAATGATTGAAAAACAATAAGTCCCGTGCGTATCCTGTCCTTTTGCATCTTGAGGTTCATCTGCCGTAACGGAATCTTTGAAAATAAAATCATACTCGGCAACCACATTTGCATTCATAAGTGATTCATGACGTTTCCAATCGAAGCCTGTATCAAGTATCCCGATCAGTACTCCCTTTCCAGTTATTCCTTTGGAGTGTACGGCAGGAACACCGGACAGTTCCAATTGAGTGAAAGACAAACCATAATCCAGCCCGTTTGATTTCATTAAACCTTCCGAACTGGTTTTAGCTATACCGTCCGGTAATAGTTTTTCCTTATACGAAATAGTTTTTACTTTTTCCACCTTTAAAACAAAAGGAAACAACTTAATAGACTTTAATTGCTCAACAGTAAGGTAAGCGGTAACTGCGTTAAACCATTTTAATTTGTTTTCTATTTTGATACCGAGATTTTCTAATTCGTCAACATAGGTGGATTTGATTGGAATATCTTCAAAGGAAATGATTTCATCGCTTCCAAGATGCTTCATTCTTCTTTCAACACATCGAGCTGAAAGTTGACTAACGGCATCCCGGTACTCAGCAGAAAGTTTATTAAGAGTAATACCCGGTTTTACCCCTTTATCTTTAAAATAAATGAAATGCTTCTCTTGCGGCAATGAAGTAATGCTGAGGAAAAGAAACAAACAAAAAACTATACGGGCTTTCTCCATATCTCGGTATTAAAATCTTTCGTTAAATAATCGGTTCAAAAATAACAATTATTTTTCAATATTGCATTGCAGCTAATGATGGTGATAAAGAATTACCTAAAACAAGATAGTATTACTTTTAATTCGGTATATTGCAACAGTAAAGGAGTTTCTATTTCATTTTTTTTTGGAACAAACAGTATGAAGTTGTTTTTAATCGCTTTTTTAATTTTCAGCAATGTGTATTCACAGGAATACCGGGTTACGATTAATGTTACCGTAAAAAACTTTCCTGCCGGTGCCAAAGTATATATTACCGGAAATAATGCCCAACTTGGTTTCTGGAATCCCGGTAAGACGGAACTTGATTCAGTTACTGAAAACGTCTTTTCAAAAACTTTTTCGTTCCCAATTAACGAGCGGGTAGAGTATAAAATCACAAGAGGCAGTTGGAGTACTGAAGCCGTTTATGATACTGGTAATACTCCATCAAACTTTGTTTTAGTTATATCTAAGGACACCACCATAAATATTCCAGTTGAAGCATGGAAAGACCAATTTGAGCTGCCTGTAGCCGGACAGGTAACCGGTGCTGTAGATTATTATCGAAATTTTGAATCACCGGGAATTTTATCGAGAGATGTTGCTGTTTGGCTTCCACCGGGGTATGACGTCCGTACCGATAAAAGATATCCGGTTTTATATATGCATGACGGGCAAAATTTATTCGACCCGCAAACAGCGACTTTTGGAATTGACTGGCAGTTAGATGAAACCGCCGACAGCTTAATCAAAAATGGTTTTATCGAAGATATAATAATTGTTGCGATTTACAATACGCAGGAAAGAAGAATGGAGTATTCTCAAACCCGGAAAGGATACGCATATATTGACTTTATTGTTAATGTTTTAAAACCTTTTATTGATGAGAAGTACCGAACAAAACCGGATAGAAAGAACACTGCGGTTGGCGGTTCATCATTGGGCGGATTGATTTCATTTATGATGTTATGGGAATACAACGATGTGTTTTCTATGGCGGCTTGCTTTTCTCCTGCATTCAAATATGAAAATTTCGATTATGTCTCTTTTGTTGATTCTACTGCGGATAAGAAACGGAATTTATCTCTTTATATTGATAATGGCGGAGTCGGACTTGAAAAAGTACTTCAACCCGGAATTAATGAGATGATGGAAGTATTGAAAAAATACAGTTATGAATTTGAGTGGTTTTTAGATGAAACCGCCGAACATAACGAAACCGCATGGGGATTGCGAGTGTGGAGACCGCTTGTACAATTTTTCAAAAGGAAATAACTAAGCCGATTTACTTCGACAATTCTTCAATTTTCTTTTCAAGCTCTTTTAATTTGGCAGCATAGTCCGGAAGATTGCGGATATGTCCCTCTAATCTTAAAGCTTCTCTATGCTCTTTTGCAGGAGAGCCGAAATAAATACCCGGTTTAGTCAACGATTTTGAGATACCCGATTTTGCTGCAACTATTACTCTATCAGCTATCACAAGATGATCCGCAAATCCGACCTGTCCGGCAACAATAACATTTTTCCCGATTTCGGTACTGCCCGAAACACCTGATTGAGCAGATATTGCCGTGTTTTCTCCTATAACAACATTATGAGCAATTTGAACAAGGTTATCGATTTTGCTCCCTTTTTTTATCACTGTAGAGCCAAGCATAGCTCTATCAATTGAAACGTTTGAACCGATTTCGACATCATCTTCAATAACAACATTCCCGATCTGGGGAATTTTCATATACTCACCTTTTTCATTAGGAGTATATCCAAATCCGTCCGAGCCGATAACGCTGCCGCTGTGAATTATTACTCTATCCCCTATCTTGCAGTTTTCCCTGATTGTAACATTCGGAAAGATCAATACATCGTTCCCTATTTCAACACCTTCCATAAGTACTGTGTTGTGAAATATTTTTACATTCCTCCCGGTTTTACACTTTTCGGAAACAACTACATTCTTTCCTATTGCACAATTCTCACCAAGCACTGAGCCGGGATGAACAGAGGCGGATTTATCAATACCGCTCAGTTTAAATTCCGGTGAAAAGAATTTCTTTACAACAAAAAAGAAGGATTTATTCGGGTCGTCTACTTCGAGATATGTAATATCATCTCTCGTTTTATCAAAACCTTTTTTAACAAAAATAGCGGTAGCTTTTGTTGAAGCAAAATATTTTTCAAACTTCTGCATGTATAAAAAAGTAAGACTGCCTGAGGATGCATTTTCAATGCGGGAAACGGACTCTATCAAAAGCCCTTCGTCACCGGTAACTAATGCGCCGGTGAGAAGGGCAATTTCTTTAATTGTTACATTCATACTACTTTATTTTTTCAAGGACTAAATTAGTAATATCATGCTGTTCTTTTGCATATAGAATCAAAATATCCCCGCTTCTATCAAGAACGAAATCAAGTTGTTCTTCTTCGGCAACTTCTTTAATTGCCGTAAAAAGTTTGTTCTGAACAGGTTTCATCAATTCATCCTGTTTCTGAAAAAGCTCGCCGTTCGTTCCGAATTTCTTTTCACGGAACTCGGTTATTTTTTGTTCCAGTTTAATTAAGTCGCTTTCCATTTCCGCACGGGATTGGTCGGACATTATTAGCTTCCGTTTTTCGTAATCATCGAATTTGGTTTTCCATTCTTTATCCATTTGGTTCAACTCATTCTGCCAATCCTGGATAAACTGGTCCAGCTGTTTACGTGCATCCTGAGCATCAAGCATCTGATTTAGAAGCGCGTCGGAATCAACGTAACCGATTTTAAGCTGTCCGAATGTAATACCCGAAAGAAATAGAAATAATGCAATACTTATAGTTTTTGTTTTCATATTATTCTCGAATCGTGGTTAGAATAATGCAATTAATGCAAACACAATTTAGCTTTTTTCAGGCTAAATAAACAATACAAAAGCAAAGGGTTTATTTACCTCTTTTAAGCCGGTCGAGTACTTTATAAGTTATATTAAAAGACGCATCGGCATAAAGGAGAATAATATCCCCGCTTTTGTCAAAAACAAACTGCATGTTCTCTTCTTTAGCAGTAGCTTCGATTGCTTCAAAGATTTTTTCTTTAACCGGTTTCAACAGTTGATCCTGTTTTTGATAAATTTCGCCGGTTCCTTGAGCAAATTTTTGCCTTCTGTATTCTTCCATTACCTGTTGCTGTTGAACAAGTCTTTGCTGGGTTTCCATTTTTTTATTTTCAGGCATTGTATTTTGCTGTTTCTGATAATCGCCATAAGCCTGTTGAAGCGCTTGTGCCATACTATCAATTACATCATTCCATTGATTAATTAAAGCATCAAGTTCACCCTGAGCTTTGATTGCTTCCGGTAAAGCTTTTAAAATTTCTTCGGAATCGACGTAACCGATTTTAACGGAATTTTGCGCCTGTAGATTATAACCGAAAATTAATAAAGCTGCAACAATAAAGATATATTTTTTCACATTTATCCTTTTGATTAGTTAATTAAAAAAAAATTAGAAACCTCTGCCGAACTGGAAGTGGAATAACCAGGCTGGGTCTTTCCCATCAACTGCTCTCCGATCAAATCCATATCCGAGGTCAAAACCGATTAATCCAACCGGGTTGATTAAAATTCTTGCTCCTACTCCTACCGCTCTTCTTAAGTTAAAGAAATCGGCTTTTTCAAAACTTTCAAACACATTACCTGCTTCTGCAAATGTAAGCAAATATAACGGTATCGGCTCCAGTGATACTGCAAGTCTTAACTCGGCTGTAAACTTAACCGAAAACTTACCGCCGAAAACTTCATCATAAACATTAACAGGTCCAACCGTTCTATCATCGTAACCTCTAAGAGGAGTTGTAGCAATGACAAGTCCGTTACCGCCCATATAAAAATAATCAAACGGCTGAATCGGGGTTCCTGCAGTTAGTTCTTCAAGATAGCCCACATCGGCAGATGTATATAATACAAGTCTACTGAAATTGAAAAGTTTTTTATACCATTCAGACTTAAAAAGTATTTTAAAATAATCTACATCACCGGGCAGGAATGGTCCGCCTGAGATTTCTCCATCCAATCCAACACTTGAACCCTGTGAAGGGAATGTCGGGTTATCAATATTTCTTCTTGATATACTAGCCCCCAAAGTATACTGCTGGAATTTTCGTCCTTCAAGACTTGCATAGTAATAACCGCCGTCTTTTATATTATTATATTGATATCTGAAAATCCCCTGAATATAAAAGTAATCATCAGGCCATTTAAGTCTTCTACCAAGTTTTACGGTTGCTCCTGATTGGCTTAGATCGTAAATATATTGCTGCCTTGTGTCAAAAAACTCGAACCCGATAAGAGTAGGAGTATCCAAAAACCAGGGTTCTGTAAAACCGAGTGAAAATGTACGGTAGTAGTTGCCAACACCGAACTGCCAGTTAAAGCTGAGAATTTGTCCGCCGCCAAGAGAAAACGGTTCAGTAATCGAAAAATTTGTTAAAGTAACACCAACGGCTCCGCTGAATCCATACGCACCACTATAACCAACGGATGCATTTAAATAATCACTTGACTTTTCTTCCACCCGGTAGGAAACATCAACAGTACTATCATTTACAAGTTGATAATCTACACCTGTTGAATACAATTTTTCCACATTGAAGTATTGTAAATTGGCTAACTGCTGCAAACTTCTGAAAAGAGCGGTTCTATTAAAATAATCACCGGGTATTGTGTAAAGCTCCCGTCTAATAACTTTGTCTTTGGTTCTATCGTTACCAAGGATATCAACCTTACCTACTTTGAACTGACTTTTTTCGCTAATCTGAATAAGAATATCAATTGAATCTTCACCGATCTTTGTTTCAATTGCATTTAAGTTAAATGTTAGATAGCCATTATCCAGGTATAGTGCAGCAATATCTGTTTGTTTTTCATTGCCTCTAAGGTTACGATTAAATGCTTCGAGGTCGTAAATATCTCCTTTGGAAAAACCCAATCTTTCATTCAGCATTTCTTCTGTATAAATCGTGTTGCCCGTCCATGTAATATTTCTTACTTTGAACTGTGAACCTTCGTGAACATTAATGAAGATGTTCAAATCTTTTTTATTGTTCTCATAAACAAGCGAATCGGAAATAATTTCGGCATCCCGGTATCCGTTTTTTTTATAAAACGCTTCAATGAATTCTTTGTCAGCTTCATATTTTGTTTTATCGAACCGAGCCATACTCCAGAATTTCCACCATTTAGCTTCTTCTATTTCCTCCATCTCCCCTTTTAAATCGCCATCTGTAAAAGCAACATTCCCTAAAAATTCAATTTTTCTAACCGTTACCTTATCCCCCTCTTTAATTTCATATTTCAGTAGCATTCTATCTTTTATTCTGTCGATAAGGTTTGAATAGGTAATATCCGATTTATTGTATTCAAGTGTGTACTCTTCCGCAAGATCGCTCCGGTTTTGCCAGATAACATTTATATAATCATCGGTTGTATCGGCACTAAAATATGTAAAATACTTAGGAGTTACCTCTGCATTGAAAAAGCCTTCCTCTTCATACTTTTTCAAAATTTTTAACCTTATTCTTTCGACTTCCTGCGGTTTTAGAATCTGACCGCGTGTAAGGTTGATTTGCGATTGGAGATCACTCTCACTTACATCATCGTTGCCTTCGACAACAGCGCGTTCGATCCTCGGATACTCTTCTACTTTTATCAGAAGATAAACTCCATCGGCAATCTGCTTTTCAATTACAATCTGGACATCAGAAAAAATGTTCAAAGACCATAATTGCTTAATTGCGTTAGCGGTTTGATCCCCGGGTACTTGAATTTCATCCCCTATTTTTAGTCCGCTGTTGATTGTAATAGTCCTGGAGTCGGCGGATTTGTTTCCTTCAACCGAAATACCAATAACTTTATAACTTGTAGTGGCAATTTGAGCTAATGTTACATTACCAAATAGTATTACAGCAGATGTAACAAATATATATTTATATAAAAATTTGAAGAGCATTAAAAAACCTTTTCTTTAATTTTAAGTTGTTCGCTGACTTTTCCGAAACGTCTTTCACGTTTTTGAAAATCACGAATCGCTTCGTATAGATGTTTTCTTCTGAAATCAGGCCAAAATACATCTGCAATATAAAACTCGGTATAGGCAATTTGCCACAGCAAAAAATTGCTCACCCTGAATTCGCCGCTTGTTCTTATCAGCAAATCAGGGTCCGGGATGTTAGATGTAGTAAGTTTACTATCAAAAAGTTCATTGTTAATATCATCAAGAGTGAATTCCTCTTTTGAATAGCCGGATGCTATTTTTTTTACAGCTTCTATTATCTCCCACCTTCCGCTATAACTTAAAGCAAGTACAAGTGTCATTCTCGAATTATTTTCCGTAAGTTTTATAGCTTCGTTTATATTTGCCTGTACAAGCGTAGGAAGAGACGATATGTCCCCTATAGCTGTAAGTTTTATATTATTTTTATGCAATTCGTCCGTTTCTGTTTTAAGGCTTTTAACGAGCAATCTCATTAATGTAGAAACTTCCTTTTTAGGACGTTTCCAATTCTCGGTTGAAAAAGTGTATAACGTTAAATAATCCACACCGATTTGTGCACACGCTTCAACCACATCGCGAACGGAATCTACTCCGGCTTTATGACCGGAGATTCTCGGTAATCCCCGTCGATGTGCCCATCGCCCGTTCCCATCCATAATTATTGCAATATGTTTGGGAATCACCCCGGACTCCTTAAGAGTTTCTTGAATTTCTAAATCTTTGTTTATTGACTTTTTACTCAATAGTTAACCTAAAAAAATGATTAAGCACGCAAAAATAATCTTTGTAACTCTCTTTATCAAAAAAAAACGAGTTGTTTTAAAAGAAATATATTTGGCAACTGAAAAATTATTAATTAATCTTTACTAAAGAAAGGAAAAAGAAAGGGAACTATGAAAAAAGACAAAAAATTGCCCTGCCACCTAAAAAGTAGTTTTTAGCGTTAAATCTTTCGCACCGAACAAATTTAACTTGCATTTAAATACTGATCTTCTGTTGCATCTTCATATAACGGAGAGAACAGGTCAACCCTTTGAGGTTCTATTAATGCTACCGGTTTTATATTTTTCCGTACATCAAGCTCAAGCGAATCAATTAATTCTCTGATTTGTTTATATACTTTAATGGGAATACCAATAATAAGAGTAACCGGCTTACGCGAATATTTCATTCGCCTTGAAGCAAGGAAACGAATTTTCTCAAGGATTTTCAGATCTGTTAAATCACTGCTGTCCATAGAAAGCCCTATAGCGAAATCCTTTCCGCGTTTAGCAAGTATATCTATCTCGTAATCGCCTATCCTCGGCGGCTCGGGTAAATATTTCCCGAATTTTCTTGAAAGAGTTGAATAACCATTCTTCCAAAATTCGGTGATCAGAAGGTCTATATTATTTTTTCTTTTGTTAAACCACATATCCAACTCTCTAATTAATTCATTAAAGGAATTATCGGGATTATCGGAGTAAAATAAACGTCGTTGAATATCTTAATATTTGCTATTTTCTGATATTCAAACTTCCTTATCTCGTTTGATTGTAAAGGTTTACCGTATACAACTTTTTTCCCGTTTCTTTCAGTTGTAACAAAATAAGGGTCAAGATAAACCTCTCCTGCTTCATATAGAAATCTAATTCTATTTCTTTTATTTATTGCCGATGAAAATATCTCAGTTTTCATTTGAACCTCCATTTAATCAGTTGAACCATCGCACAACCCCAATTACTTTCCCTATTATCGAACAATTCTCCCTATTTGTTAAGTCAATCGGGTGATATTTTTCATTTTCAGGTATCAGCATCACACTTTTTTCTTTTTTGTACAGGCGTTTTACCGTGGCTTCATCTTCTAAAAGTGCCACTACTATTTCATTATGATATGCTTCAGGTCCCGAGGAGACTATAACGTAATCCCCTTCAAAGATGCCTGCGTTAATCATACTATCACCTTTAACTTTAAGAGCATAACACTCTTCCGCTCTTTTTATAAAAGCCGAATCAACTACAATGCTTCCTTCTACATTTTCAATTGCCGTTACCGGGGTTCCAGCAGCTACCCTTCCGATAACAGGTATTTTAGAAAAAAGTGTGGATTCTTCATCTTTTTTACGTAAACCGCTTGCTGAATCTAAAACTGCTATTCCGCGACTTGCGTTGCTTTCAACACTAAGACAACCTTTTTTTACTAGTGCATCAAGATGTCTTTTCACACCGAAAGTGGAAGAGATTCCGAATTTTTTCCCTATCTCCCTTAAAGTTGGGGGATAACCTGTTTCATCGCGAAACTGTTGGATGAAGTTTAAAATCTCATTTTGCCGTTCTGTTAAGTTCTTTTTCATATAGTGTCCAATTGTTCACTACAAATATAGTGTACGGATGAACACCTGTCAAGAGAAAAGTAAAACTTTTTTTTAATTAGCTCTAAATTTTTTCCGGGATTTGTCGATAATGAGGTGGAATAGAATATAATAACAAAATTTTTCAAGGATGAATACAAATGCAGGACGCATTATTAACGGAAATTGCCAACGATTTAGTTGTGCAAGAACCGGAATCGTTATCCGTTGAGATTCTCGCCTCAAGGATGAAGAGTTACGGCAAGGAATGCTTCCCTGACTTTTCAATAGAGAATTACAACTTAGAGAATTACATTAACCGAGCAGCAATTCTTTCTTCATTTGCATTGGATAGTGTATATAAGAAAGACATGATTCATGCCGAAAACGGTTATGTTTTTTGGCTTAGTGAGTATGCTGCGCAGTTTTTCTCACTTGCTTCAAACAACTCTAAAAAAACTTTCCTTTCAGATGAAGGACAAAGGGAAGCAAGAGAACTGTTTAAAAAATGGTGCGCCACAACCGACCCGAAAGAGAAAACCTATTTCGGTTTATCGCTCTTAAACCATATGAAAAGAAACTACAGCGAAGAAAACCTCGTAAATCTTGTTATTACTTCTATTGTTTTTCTTTATGACCCGAGGTTACGCAGTTTTGAAAAAGCTCTTCCCCTGCTGGAAAGAATTGAAAGCCAAATTAATGAATCCGGTTCCCCGCAAGAAGTTAAAAACGAACTTCTTGAAACAGTATATATATTTAAAGGATTTAATTATTTATTAGAACAAAAGTATGCCGAAGCGGCTGACAATTTTGAGTGTACATTACATGTTAATGCTTACTCCCCCACCGGGTTATATTATTCGCTTCTTTTAAGCATCAAGAACGGGAACATCTCTCTTGCTCTTGAAAATTTATCAACGATTCTGAATTATGATTTAAGAAGAATCGAACTTGCCCTGGATGCCAATAGCATTTCCCTTGTGGAATTCTATGCAAAAAACAGCATTCTTGCAAATATTTTTCTTGAAGAAGAATTTGCGCACATTTTCCAGGATGTTAAACTAATTCTAAACTCATCAATTACCGGGAGTACAAACACTAATGATGAAATAGTTTTAATGCTCGAAAAACTTTCTAAAATGGGACTTGAAGAATACCTTGATGAACCAATTCAAATCAATACAACTTTTCTGTTTGATTATACCCGGTTGTATAAGAACTACCAGAACATTCTTTTAAACATCCTAAAAGAAAAGTTTTTAAATAAATCCAAGAACCTTGTTCTGAAGATAATGGAAAACATTCAAACAGCATTATCCAAAAGAATTGATGATGATTTGAAGATTTATGACGGACAGATTACCGATGCAATTAAGAAAATTGAACATTTCGAGAAGGAAATTGAGACAATAAAAAGTTCATCTAAAGAGCATTTGAAAGAAGCAATTTTAGAACTTGAAGAAAGTATTAAACAGCAAATTAACGCCCTTGAAAACAGGATTCATAAACTTGAAGAATCAAAAGAATCGAATGCTTATTCTGGCTTCAACAATAATATGGTTTTGAACTTAATTGTCTCAATGGTCATTTTTATCTTCGGTGGTTTCGTAAACGGGATAAGCGAGTCTGCTTCCCAATCATTGAATTATGCCGAGGTGATCCGCTCTATATTTAGCAGCGGATTTAAATGGAGCGGTATTGTATTCGTTCTCGGATTAATAATCTCAATAATCGGTTTTGTTGCCAATCTTATTGAAACCCATCATAAAAAGCAACGAATAATGCGTAGAATCTCCACAATAAGCGGACGAAAAGAAGCTGAGATAAATAGGATTAAAAGCGAGTATGAAAGCCGCGAAAAATCAAGGATAGATTTCTTAACTAAAAAGATTTCGGAACTTCAAAAAGGTATTGATGCTTTAAAAGAAGAAAAAGAAAAAAGAAGAGAGGGCTTAAAAGAAGAATTTCAGAGATTGAATGCTCCTATTATTACTTCACTAAACGAATTGGTTACCAATTTTTGATCATAAAGAGATTGTAAACACCCCCTTACGAGCAGATGCAGAACTTAAACTGCTTGAAGGAAAACTGCGCAATTTCTGTTATTAAAATTCCTTCCTATATTTTTAATGTAACGAGATAAGTCCAGCCGTTTTGTTTTTTTTCGCATTAAATGTGTATTTTTCGTAAAGGTTTTTTACTAACTAAATGATTACGAATATGAGAAAAGCATACATCAACGGGAAAGTGTTCACTTCAAATTCAAAGCAGCCGTTTTGCGAATCGATTGTTACAGACTATAATAAAATAGTATTTACCGGAAGCAACGAAGAAGCAAAACAATATATCGGTAAGAACACTAAGGTTATAGACCTTGAACAAAATCTTGTTTTGCCCGGGTTAATAGATTGTCATGCTCATATAATCATGGGAGGATTTTATCTTAAAAGCGTAGACCTTCAACCCGCTAAAACGGTTGATGAATTCAAATCGATATTAAAAAAACATGTTTCAAAAAACCGCGGGAAATGGATTACCGGTGGAAACTGGAACCAACAAAACTGGGATATTAAATCTCTCCCTTCAAAAGAATGGATAGATGAATTTTCTACCGATACACCCGTATTTCTTTCAAGGATGGATTACCACATGGCTTTAGCTAATAGTGCAGCCTTAAAATTAGCGGGAATAACAAAAGATACCCCAGCCCCGGACGGAGGGTGGATAGAAAAAGACCCTGTTACAGGTGAACCGACAGGAATAGTAAAAGACAAAGCAATGAATCTTGTTCAAGCTGTTATCCCGGAAGCAACCGAATCAGAGAAAGAAGATGCAGCAATAACTGCACTTAACGAAGCTGCTAAATACGGGGTTACATCAATCCATGATATTGCCTATTCGGATGATTTTAGGATACTGCAAAAATTAGATAGAGAAGGAAAACTGACCAGCCGGGTTTTTACACGTCTTCCTATCGAACGATGTGATGAAATTATTCAATCACAAATTGAATTCGGATTCGGCAATGATAAATTAAAAACAGGTTCATTAAAGGCTTTTGCAGACGGCTCTCTCGGCTCTGCTACAGCTCTATTTTTTGAACCGTATTCCGATGAACCGGGTAATTTTGGTCTTGGTATGGATTTACTTAACGACGGCAGACTTAAACAATGGGCAGTAAACGCAGATAAAAACAAACTCCAGCTTTCCATACATGCAATCGGAGATAAAGCAAACTCAATTATACTTGATATTTTTGAAGAGATAATTGGTATCAATCCCGTATGGGATAGAAGGTTTAGAATTGAACACGCTCAGCATCTAAAAGAGAGTGATATTGAAAGATTTAAAAAATTAAATGTTATCGCTTCAGTTCAACCTTACCATTTGTTTGATGACGGTGTTTGGGCGGAATCGAAAATCGGGAAACAACGTATGGAAAAAACTTTTGCATTTAAATCTTTGATTGATTTGGGAGTAACTGTTTGTTTCGGTAGTGATTTCCCTGTTGTTACTATAAATCCTTTTGCCGGAATTTATTCCGCAGTAACAAGACAGACTGCCGATAATAAAAATCCGGGCGGACTGATTCCCGATGAAAAATTAACAGTTGAAGAAGCTATTAAAGGTTATACAATAAACGCCGCTTATTCCTCTTATGAAGAAAAAATAAAAGGGAGCATTGAACCGGGAAAACTTGCGGATTTCGTTTTATTATCGCAAGACATTTTATCTATACCGGAAGAAGAAATAATAAAAACCGAAGTATTAATGACAATAGTAAACGGAGATACAGTTTATAGTTCCTAACGAAATATGTTATTAATTCTCTTATATGCTTTCTGTAATTTCGCAAAGAATTTCTTAATTTACTTTCAACAATTATTATTTATTAATGGAGCCGTGAATATGAATAGATTACTACTTTTCTTTCTCTTTATTTTTTCTTTACAATTGACTTTCCCGCAGGACTCTACTGTCGTTGAAGTAGGTCCCGGGGCGAAATTTCACTCCGTAAAGAAGGCTGGTCCTTTAAGTATTAAAATACTTGAGATAGACCTTACAAATCCCAATATAAAATTAGAAACTGAACTTGCACGCAACACGCTCGGTACCGGTTTAGAAAAAACAAGTACTATGTCCAGCCGTAATAACGCTCCGGGAAGAATTGTGCTTGGAGCAATAAACGGCGATTATTTCGGTATTAGTGATCCGACAAATCCCTACACTTTTCTTTCTAACTCAATGATAATGGACACTCAGTACACTTTCGGAAGAAGCCATGTAAGAACTTCTTTCGGTGTGATAGGAAGGAGTAAACCTGTTTTTGATATAATTAATTTTTCCGGTACAGTATACGCTGCCAATGATAGTTTCAGAACTATAAACAAAATTAACAGCGAACGGTCAACAGACTTCCTGGTTCTTTATAATAAATACATAGGACCAGTTACAAAAACAAATACATACGGCACAGAAATTAGGCTTCAACCGATTGAAGCTTTTACAATGAATAGTAAAATTAAATTTATAGTTACCGAAAAACAGATTAGTGTAGGAAACATGTCAATCGGCGAAGACTATGTTTTGTCTGGACATGGCTTATCAAATTCGTTTATTAATAACAACATAAATGTAAATGACACAATAGAAATTCTTATTGGTACAACACCGAACAGAGGCTTGCTGACAGAATTAATTGGTGGGGGTCCACGACTGATGACTAATGGAGTTCGTCCTGCATCATTTGTTGGTTATGAAGACTTCGGAGAATCACACGTCAATTCAAAACATCCGAGAACAGCTCTGGGAATTAACGAGGACAGCACAAAGATTTATTTCATTACTGTTGACGGAAGACAGCCTTCTTTAAGTGTCGGTATGGCTTGTTGGGAACTTGCCGATTATATGATATCTATTGGTTGTTATCAAGGTTATAACCTTGACGGCGGCGGTTCAACAGTTATGGTTGTTAGGGATAATATAGTAAACAGCCCTTCGGACGGTCCCGAAAGATCGGTTGCAAATGCGCTATTGGCAATTGCAGAAGTTGATGTATCAACAATACTGGATTCTCTTTCCTTATCGCCGAAACAAATAATTATTGATTCAACTCAAACAAGAAAAATCGATATTAAAGGATTTGACGTATGGGGTTATAATCTTGAAATTAGACCAACAGATATTAATTGGCAGATAATAGGAATAAATGGTACCATTGATTCACTCGGATTCTTTATTCCCTACAGCACAGGCAGCGGAATAATAGTAGGAAGTATAAATAATTTAATGGATACTATTCAAGTAAATGTAGTAAGCGAATTGATGCCAATCTGGTCTCACTGTGCTGCTAATGGAACAGCTCCTTCCTGGCTCTCCCCCACCGGTAATACCGAAAGAGGTTTAGCTTATGGGTTTGTAAACGGACTTGAAAGAGTATACGTTGTCAACCGCCCCAATGTTACAATTCTTAATGCTGCTACGGGTGATGCTGTCGGAAATCTAAATGCAAGCGCATGTGTAGGAGGCACATATCTCTTAAATGATATCGAAGTAACAGATGACGGAATTATAATGGCGGGTAACTTAACTACCGATGCAAGTACTACACCTTTTAAAGTTTATAAGTGGGATAGTGAAACTTCATCCGCTGTACCGGTATTAACTTATACCGCCGGTTCTGCAGTCCGTCTTGGCGACAAAATAACAGTTGTCGGTTCTTACGCAGATAATTCGGCTATTCTTTATGCCGCTGCTAATGCTTCAAATAAAGTTTACAAATGGACTATGAGCGGTGGAGTATTTAATACAACTCCTCTTGAAATTACGCTGGCAGGGGTTACAAGTACCGGAACAAATCCAGCCGTTTATCCCAAAGAAGATGGTAATAGTAACTTTATAATAAATGGAAACAGTATTAGACCGCGAGAGCATACTGAAACCGGGGCTTTTGTTGCTGAAGTACCGGTAAACCTTGTCGATAACCGGAGTAATGCTTTACGTTATATTAAAAGCGGAACAAAAAGATATTTAATCACTTTCCAGTACGGAACAGGCAACGAAAATGCTAAAGTACTTGAAGTTTCAAAAGGACTTGATTCAGCAGTGTTGATTGAAACTACTCCCACTTTAGGACCAAACACAAATACAACCGGAGCCGCAGGTGATGTTGACTACCGCGTGTTTTCACAGGGCGTTTATATTTATTATGTTCTTGGAACCAACAACGGAATAGCTTCTTACCTTTTAGTGAACGATGAAATTGTACCCGTTGAATTAACTTCTTTTACTGCAGTTCAGGAAACAGAAGGAATTACGCTAAGATGGATGACGGCAACCGAGACAAACAATTTGGGTTTTGAAATAGAAAGAGGGATGAACGATATTAAATCGGAAATGGTGTGGAGTACCATAGGATTTATTCCAGGTGCAGGAACTACAACCGGTATAAAAGAATATTCTTTTATTGATAAAGTAACCGGAATAAATACCGGAACAATTAATTATAGGTTAAAACAGATAGACTATAACGGCTCGGTTAACTATCTGCAAACTCTTTCCGTAACTCTTTTACCGGTTGAGTTTTCATTATCTCAAAACTACCCGAATCCTTTCAATCCTGTTACCACAATTAAGTATTCTGTACCGACAAGTTTGAAAAGTCAGACTTCGAAAGTTAAACTTACAGTTTTTGATATACTCGGTAATGAAGTTACAACGCTTGTTGATGAATACAAAGCTGCAGGAAATTATGAAGTAAAATTTGAAGCCGGCAATTTTGCAAGCGGTATGTACATCTACAGGTTACAAAGTAACGGTTTTGTAGAAACCCGCAAAATGATGCTGTT
>DAIRET010000306.1:0-1952 GCA_036795455.1 Ignavibacteriaceae bacterium | reverse complement strand
GATTCTTTAAAATCCATTTTAAGTTCAAGTTGTATTTCTTTTGCGGTTTTTTCCTTAATACCTATTTCATGCAAAGCATTATGTAACTCGTGTATGTATTTTGGATTATAAGCACTGTGGTAATAAAGTTCTTCGCAAATACGAAGTTCGTTATCAAGGTCGTTATCATATTTACGTTGGTATTTTGATTGCGTATCATCAATTTGAAAAGGACAGTACCTTGCACCTCGACCGATTAATTGTGCTTCGGCAATTGTAGTTTTACCAGGTTTTCCGGTTTTCGTGTCTGCGTCTCGTGTTTCATAAAGCCGAACGATGTCAAAAAGATTGAGAACATCCCAGCCTTCATTAAGTTTATCTACTGCAAAAACAGCCCGGTATTCATTATTTAGATTTTCAAGGGTATTGACAGCAATCTGTTTCTGTTCACTTTCTTCTTTACTGTTAACCTCGATACACTTTTCAACGGAAAAATCGGATTTTAATTCTTCAATAAGGTTTTCAATTGTGATTCCGTTCGACTCAAAATAGTTAGAGCACTTTTTAATTACTGGATCGCTACTCTTTAAAATGGCAGTAATTTCAGACTTCTTTAACGTCTTGATTTTATCAATGAATTCAAGATAAAACGTCTTACTTTCTGCGATTGTTTTTGATTTAAAAAGTAAAACAGGTTTAATAAGTTTCTTATATTTTTCAAAAACTTTCCGTCGATATTGGCTCAATACAATCGCCTGTAAAGCTCTTTGAATAAGAGGAACATCAGATTGTAATACTTTGACTTCTTTAGAATAGCCATCAATACGGAATTGTTTCAATGGATAATCAAAGATTATCTTATCTGAGTATTTAGATACTATTTCTGGAATGGATAAATCAATTGTTGCGGTAAATTCAAGAAGAATATTCTCATTATTTGATCTGAATATACGGCTTACGGTAGTTTCCCACGAAATTAATTCATCCTTTTCTTCGACTGACAGCTTTCCTTTCTTTGTATCTACATTGATATGGTGTGCTTCGTCAGATACAAGAGCGATTTTTTTATCGATAAAATCATCGTAAGTTACTGAATTCTCGCGTGGGGTATTTAACCTTGAATGAAGACCCTGAATAGTCGAAAAAACTATATTGATACAATCATCATTTGTAGATTGGAAATTATCGACTTCTCTTATTTGAACTTTCTTGTCACCAAATGCAATAGTTTCTGCAAACAGATATTTTGATGATTGAGGATTCAAGAAATTGTCACGGGTTTTATTGATTATATTTGTACTATTAACAAAAAACAAAAAATTCCTGTACCCTTTCGTATATAGATGAAGAATAGCTCCAGCCATTATTAAAGTTTTTCCGCTGCCTGTTGCCATGTGGAAAAGCAGTTGTGCTGGTTTTTGACGGAGCTTGTCATTGTCAAGATAGTGAAGAAAACGACCGAATGCTTCTATCTGATATGGTCGAAGCACAAATGTCGGATTGAGATTATTCTCAATATAATTCGGTGTTTTTGGAAAAAGAATGCCAGCTGTTTGCAGAGCTGAAAGAATATCGTTTAAAGTTTGAGCCATTCTTACGCCTCTCCATAAAACATACGATTTAGTTTTTTATCGGCTTCAGATACATGATAGTCTTTATCTTCTATTTCACTGTAATTGACATATAATTGATTTTTATCGAGTATCTCGATGAGTAAACGTTTTTGGTCTTCAAGAGATAATTCTTGAAAGTCGGTTATATTGTCATTAATTGCTTTAGGTGCGATTTTGTAGCTAATAAACGCCTTTCCCTGCATTTCTTCCCATAACATTTTCAGCTCTTTTGTAGTTTTTGCTTTTTTTATTTTAGAAATATAGGCTTCATTCCATTCCATAAGCTCGCAATAAATAAATGAACCGCCACCTTTCCATTTAATTTCCTGTGCAAGATAACCCAAGTCGTTACCTTTTATA
>DAIRET010000106.1:0-10017 GCA_036795455.1 Ignavibacteriaceae bacterium | reverse complement strand
ACCAGCATAAACAATGTTACCATTTCCGTCCAATGACGGCATAAAAGCACCACCTGTTACATTTGTTAATTGTTTCTCAACTCCTGTTTCAAGGTTCCTCGAATAAATATTAAAAATACCGGTTTTATCCGCAGAGTAAATCAAGTTCCCTTCACCATCAATGAAAGGATTCCTTTCATCGTTATCAGTTTGAATAAGAAATCTGAACCCGGTTCCATCTACATTTACTGCTGCAATATCTCGAGTGTTGTGATATGAATAATCGAACAGAATTATCGAATCCCCTTTAACAAACTTCGGGTTATAAACCTGTTCCCCGTTTTCAAAAGATGTAATTCTTCTAAAGTGTTTCCCTTCAATATCCACCATTCCGACATTTGTAGTTCCGTCTTTCTGGAAAAGAAATACAATCTTTGTTCCGTCCTCTGAAATTGATGGATGATTTGCTCTTAAATTGTTTGTCAACCTATCTTCTTTTTTAGTATCGATATCGTAGACAAAAATATCATGTACATTATACCAATTCGGGTTATCATCTGTAACTTTTGAATAGATAATTTTATTCGTTCCGGGAATAAAACTAACTTGAGAACGTACCGCCGGTTTAACCAATTCGGTTTTCTTATTTTCTATATCATAAACCATGAGAGAGGTCATACTCAAATAATCATAACCAGCATTAGAAAGGAAATAAATTTTATTGCCGTCCGGCGAGAATTGAGGATATACATTCCCGGTTCCTTCGGTAATAATCATTTCACCGGAAACCTGGTTCTCTTTTACGCTTTTCATCCTTTTTGAATAATCTTCTGTAATGAAGTCTCTCCACTCGTTATAAATTTGATTCCCGTCTTTATTCAAAACATCTTTGAATGCGGCATCAATTGTAAAACTAGTAAACTTCCCAAGCTTGTGAGTGATTTCTCTTAATTTGTCCTCACCGTATTTTTGGGAGATGTACCTTGTTAGTGCATAACCGCTATTATAAACCGATTCGTTACCGAGACTGTTTTTCCCGAATACTCCCATTTGATTCCATGTAAGTAGGTTGCCGTCTAACGCATAACTCCTTAAAATCATATCTCTGTGCGTATCCCAATTTTCGTAATTCAGTTCATGCCTTTGATACTGAGCGGTACCTTCGGCAAACCATGCCGGCATATTAAGGAATGCAACAGGGTAAGACATAATTATATTCGGGAAGCCGTATAAAATGTCGGGTCTTCTTTCATCTTCATAATTCAGCCATTGTAAATAGAAGGCAGGTATTCTTCTTGTAGTTTTTAATGAAGCCTGAATTTGCACCATGTGCGTAAACTCGTGCGTAATTACATTACGTAGCCAGTTATGAGTCCCGCGTAAATCAAAGTCTAATGCACTTGTCCAGATTTCAATTTTATTATCGAAAAAATATGTTGCACCGTTGGAGTAATCATCGATGTCTTTTATTACATAATGGACTGTCTCGGGTTCATATTCGTAAAGTGAAGTTATCGGTTTCCACACCTCGTCGCCGATTTTACAAACAACGTATGCAGTTCTTTCAGCACCTTCATGGTAGTGAACTACAACATGTTCTCCTTTAATTGTATACCAATTTAATTGAGGATGAAACTCAGTAAACTGTGCAAAAGTATTGTTAAAAAATAATAGAATAGATGTAACAATAAATAAGATATATCTCATGCTTAAGTCAATTCTTTCCAGGTTTGAAGATTCTTGATATTGAAGAACAATAACTATTTAACCACTGCAATTTTTATTATTGTGCTTTCTGTTTTACCGCTGTTGGATACAGCTTCAATTCTTGCAAGATAAACACCACTCTGAATACCGGAGACATCCCAAATAGTTTCGTTATCCATACCGCCGTAAGCTTCGTTGTTTAGTTCGGCAACATAATCGCCGGCAAGGTCAAAGATTTTTATATTTATCTTCGAATCCTCCGATACGTAATACCGGATAAACGTCTTCCCTTCGTACACAGGATTGGGATAATTGTAAGCCCTTTCAACCGGGAAGAAATTAGTCTGACGGTTTAATGAAAGTGCAGTACCAAGATAATTTGAATTCATTACTGAACCATATTCACCGTTCCATATTAATTTCCCTTCGGTTAAACCGATGTTCCATGAAGCCAGATTCGCTTTCTCATCAATAGCAGTTAAAGAAACTTTTTTATCTTCCAGGAAAAAGAATGGCGAATGATTAATCTTTGTTCCTATTGATACGGGAAAACTGTTGATTACTTTACCTGTCCCACCGTCAATAGCGAAAATTCTACCATCTACAGTTGATGCAATAATCTCTGCTTTGTTATCTCCCTCAAAATCTGCGGCAACCGGTTTTGAAGTAAATTCAACTCTGTTCGGGTCTTCAAACGGGAAATTATCAGCCCGGCTTCCGTTAATATTAACAGCATCAATTGTGTAACCTGAAGTAAAAATAATATAGTTCTCTCCATCATTCTTCAAGTCGGCTAAGGAAAATGATTTTACCCCTGAAGTAGAATGGGCTGTAAACTGGTTGTCTATTTCATTGTTTTTCAGAATTAGGAATTTATCTCCTTCAAGTAGGACTACACCTAAATAATTCCCACTGCTGTTCTTTGTTAAAGCAAAATCAAGTAGAATCCCGCTAAATGATACGGAGTACCCATCGCTGTTATAGTATTTATAATTTTTTATTGCTCCACCGGCGGACGGTTCTTCAGCAATCACAGCATAGAATGGATGTTCGGCAGCAATCTTACGTATTATCCATCCATTTAACGTACTATCTACCTTCTGTAAAACCGGATTGCCCGAAGGTAAAAACCCGGTTGAATAAAACTTTAGTTTACCATCATCAGTACCGAAAATAATACTGTTTTGCTCTGTAGGCGGGTTTACAAATACGGGTTGTGTTGTAATTCCGCTTCCCGTATTAATTGAAGCTAAAAATGATGACGTACCATCATCCATTCGAACATTTAAAGTAGAGTCAATTACTCCGGCTATAAATTCTATCGAACTTGAAAAAAGAATCGATGGATTAAACTTTGAAAAAACTGGTAACGAATAAACAAAGCTGCCTGTTTTATCATATTTATTCAGCATATTACCCGACTTCACAAGATAGCTGTAATCATTCTGACCGGTTGAAACAAAAACCGAGTTATTCGTTGAAGTAAGCGGAAGATGCTTGTAAAGTAACGGTTTTACAACTGAATCACCCCAGCTTATTTTGAATGTCATTACATTGGCAGAGTCTGAGAAATCGGAAAAGCTAATTAAACTATTTGCCCCGAAATTTGATTTCGTGTTAGGGCGGGTTGTAAGTGAGAAACTGTTACCATTCTTTTTATAGATTGTTGCTTCATTTGAAGAAAACCAAAAATCTTCTTCCGAACCTTCACCGATAACAACGTCTCCGAAAATCGTTGTGAATTCTTCACCGATGTCTTGAATGCCATCTGCTTCTTCAAGATTTACACCGCGATGGCTTTTATCCGTGTTTATTTTATTAGCAGCTAACTTTTCATTAATAACTGCATCATCAATATGCCAGATAAGAATACCGTTTCCGGGAGTAGCCCAATCAAATTCGTCTACATCAATAACGACACCCTGTAGCACTTCAGTATCATAACTATAAAAACCGGTGCTATCTTTCGGGAAGAATTTCTTATATCTATTTCCATTATTCCAGATTGTAACATAACATCCGTCTTTGTTTGTGTCTCTATTCCTGTTTTCGAGCAAGAAGTATTCATTCGGGTTGATAGGGATTTTCAAAAAGACAGTATCAATAGCCGAAGCGGCTTCTTTTGTAACCAAAGATACCGTATAACTTCCCGGTGAAAGCTGCGGAAGCGGTAGGTTCCATCCGAGTTTATCGCTTAAAAAAAGTTTCTCCCATGCAGAAGGCTCCGGCGGAAAAGCACCGTTATAAGCAAAAATCGACTGCCCGTCCATTAATCCCATACGACCAATTGCACTTAATCCTGTATTTGTATTGAATAAATCCGGTACTCCTAAATGGCTGGCAATATTCGCAGCAATAAGACCGTTAATGGTAACTTCAAATAGATACTTATTTCCGTATGATGATAGCTCCCTGTTATTTGTCTGCGGTAGTATCATGCTGTTAGTAATTTTAAAATTGTTGTTCACGGGTATTCCATCAAAAGTTTCTCCGAGAAATTCTTTTAAGGAATTTAAGCTAAGATAGAGAGAGGGAATATCCCTTTCATTGCCGAGACTGCCCGGGAGTGATATATCTCTTCCTACTCCCGCATGAAAAATTGTAAACAACGAATACGAAGAAAAATCAAAACCGGCATTTGATGCAGCAGCTAATTCCCATACTTCTTTTACTAATTCAGCCATCGGAGTAAAGTCGGTTGATTTCATCGGCGGTGAATAGTTTTTAATTGTTTTAGAGACCGTAATAACCGAGGGTAAGATATAATAATCGACTAAAAGTTTACCGTTCGATATCTTCTTATAATAGTTTCTTGCGAATTCCAAATGAGCCTCGAAGTACTCTTTATTATGAGGCATCGGGTCAAGTATCGAAGTATCGGTTGCAAATGTAGAGGTGTAAATAGAATTGAATTTACCGTCTCCTACAGTTGTCTGGTCATCATCTGTCTGAAATTCAACCATAACCGCAAGTAGTTTCAATGTATCGTTACTTGAAGCATAAAAACTATTGGGATTATAAGATGAAATATTGGGTGAAAAATTTTGGGCAGAAAGACTGCCCAAAAATAAAGCTGCAATAAAAAGCGATTTATAATTCATTAAAATTAAATTCCTCTTGGTAAGCCCCTGGTTGATTCGGGTGTTCCGCCCCATCCGACAAGAAATGTAAATCTTAAAGTATCATCAAGCGGATGTTTTTCTCCATCTTTAAATACAGATGTTGTAATATAACTAAAGTCGAACCCGTAAATATCATAACGGATACCTGCACCCAGTGTCATGAATTTACGATTTCCGAATGATGGGTCTTCATAGAAGAAACCTGAGCGGATTGCGAAAAGAAAATCGCCCGGTTGTCCGTACCAGTATTCTAATCCCATTGAGGTAACAACGTCTCTTATTTCTTCACTGAACGACCTGTTTGACCATGAAGTAAACAAAGCTTTATAGAAATCATCGCTCTTACCGGTTGTATCCCTTGACACAAGCAGTTTACTGAAATCAAGCGTATATGTAAGTGAATTGTATTCATCCGAGAAAATCTGGTAAGCAAAACCGAGTCTCAAGTTTGTCGGAATCGGGTCTGCCTGTGCTTTATCGATGTAAAAAATCTTTGGACCAAGATTACTCAAGTTCATACCTATACTAAGTTGGTTCCCGATATCCTCATCAATAAATGGAAGAACCAATGTAGAAGGTCTCCACATTGCTCCAACGTCAAAACTTACTGTAGTAGCAACACCGGAACCTTTTTCCTGACCAACAGGTTCATCCGATAGATTACTGTGAATTACTCTAAAATTTAAACCAAGTCCCCAGTCGGAATGTACTTTAGTAGCATAACCGACTGTAACAGCTGCATCGAATGCTCTAAAAGTACCGAGCGGGTCCGGTGAATCAAGAGTACGGACAAACTCGCCGTAATTCATATATGTAATACTTGCGGTAACGCTTCCGTTTATCTCTTCAATATAATTTCTATAAGTGAGGTAATCATAAAAAAGATCAAGGTTGAATTGCGGCAACCAATTACTATGCGTAATACTGACTTCCTGTCCGGTTAAAAAAGCGATACCAGCCGGGTTCCAAAAAATAGCAGAAGAATTATCTGCAAGACCGGTACCTGACTCTCCGATTGCACCACCTCTTGAATCAGGGGCTAAAAGCAGGAATGGAACGGCAGCTTGACCACCTTGTCCATAAATATTACTATTTAATCCTATCAATACAAATGAAAATATTAATAGGCATTTCATCAACTTCATTTACGATACCTCCAACGTGATATTTTGTTATTGTTTATTAAAACTTATTTTTTCGCATACTAAGATATTAAATATTTCCCTGTCCGGAAATGATATTTTTAAGCTACATCACCTAATCACAGCAAGTTTTCCAAGTACTGATTCATTGTATTCTCCATCAAGGGATTCAACAATCAACTTGTAAAGGTAAGTTCCGTTAGCTAATATGTTTCCGTCTCTATCCCGTCCATCCCAATCAATTTTAACAAAACGGTCGGAACTCAAACCAAAGCTTTCAATTTCCTGTATCAACCTTCCTGCAATTGTAAATATGCGTATCTTTACATTTATAGGTCTGTTAATGTTATGCTGAAACGTAAACACCGTACTTGATGAAAACGGGTTCGGGTAGTTCATAACATTGTCAATTACCATTTTACCGTCATCAACAACTTTAAAGAAAGCATTTTGAGTAGAGAGGTTATTGAAAACATCCCACGCTTTAATTGTAATTTTATGTTCACCTGATTCAAGGTTACTGAATTTATATCTGACCTTACCGGATTTACCACCCGAATCAAGATCACCTGTAAAGTAATTTGTTAGATCAACAGGTTTAACTTCATTATCATTTAATACTGCTTCAAGTTTGTGCCCTACGCCAACCCCAGTTGTATTAAGCCCTGTATCATCGAATAAGTCAACTAATAAAGTTGAGTTCGGATTAATAAGATAACCACCTGCATTATCAAGGTCATCGAAATAAATATCAATGTCCGGCCCATTACCGTCATTCACAACAGATGTATCGGTACCTCCTACGACCACTTTGTTTGTAAAACCGATTCCATCGTTTTGCAGATTATGAAAATAGAATACGATCTTCCCGTTTTTATTTTCATAAGAAATATCTTTAGGAACAATGAATTCGGTAGAGAACTCGCCGTTTATTACAGAAATTCTACCTCTGAAAATAATTCCACCCTGTATCTTCATTGTGAATGTAGAATATACTTCAGGAACCGGCAAAGACCGCTCCGAATCAAACACCGTTATTGTTCCTTCACCATTAAAATCGTTCCATTTACTGCCGTCCGGTTTTCTTACTACACCTTTGATATTAACTTTACCGAGAGCACTTAATTGAATATCAGAAGTTAATGCGGTTCCATTTATTGTGTCAATAGTTGCATTATAACGCGGCATAGATAATTTGATAGCCGGATCACCAAATAAACAAAATTTGAGATTTTCAGAAGAATAATAGAGTTCTCTTGTTTTCGAATATGCTTGCCCAATTGAAACAGGTAAAGAAAGAGAATCTCTCGACAATCTTAATAAATTTGAATAAAACTCACTTGTAATAAGATAATTCGTTGTTGAAAATACAGGTCGAACAGCAGTAAACAATCCAATAGCACCGGAATTCCCTTTAAGCAACAACTCTTCCGTTGCACTCTGTAAATTCGGGCTATCATAATATCCGAAATCACAAGTAGCGGCGGTTATAAAAACATAATCGTTATTAACAAGCTGAGGAATAGTAACACTTTTTACAAAGACCTGTTCGTGAGTCCACAAATCGGGGCTGCCATGTCCTATAAAATTCAAAATCAATGTGCCGTCATTTATTGCATCAACAATTGCTTGATTAACTGCCGGTTTCCTTCTTCCGACACTTGTTTGAACAGTAGGGTAAGTAGCAAGATATATTTTATTTTGATCGAATTCTGAGGGAATCAAAGCCGACAGATTTTCTGATTGTACATTATTTTCAGCAGAATCATACCCGGTAGATGTTAATTGATCATCTGCAACCAATGTAATTAAGTTCCTCCAGCTTCCGAGATCGGAATTTGTCTCGTACTTGATTATTTTGTCCACAGCATTTATTGCGTCGGTAATTGACTGGATATTAATTCTACCTATTGCAATATCAATCGCCATATCATTTCCATCAACACTGGCAAAGTAATCATCCATACAGTAAGAGTAGAGCTCACTGTATGAATTTAAAGTTTCGTACGGAATAACAAAGTTTAAATTGTTACCTTCGATATTCCTATAATCATAATCTCCATCGCCGAACATTAAAACGTATTCGGGACGAATCTGCCAATTATCGTACGCATATTTTAGAAAATCCCTGATTCCTGAAACATCTCTTACACCACCGGAGAATTCATTAAAAATATCATCAACATTGAATACAAGAGAGGTCATTGGTGCCGGAGCCTGATTTTCTCTGTATGTTCTCAATCTTTCTGCCTGTTCGATAAAATTTTTGTGCGTTATAATGATATGCTTTGCTCCCGGCGAAGTTGCACGCAAATTTTGATTCTTCATTTCCGTAAAATTTACAGGCGTTTTAAACTTTGACGGAAGAACAGCTAAATACTTTGAAATTGAGTTTGATGGCTCATCTACCTGAAATGTACAATTACCACCACTATTAGCAGAAGAGAGCAATTTAACCGTTGAGTAGTCTGATATATCGAATATCATAACATCAGAAGATGAGAAATTGGACAAATGGTATTCAACTACTGTTCCTTCTCTATCGGAGAAAAAAATCATTTGATCGCTGACTGTTTTTAATTCCCGAAGATATTGAATTTCATAGTAGTCGATATATCCATACGCAGCTGAGATTTGAGTATCGAAAGTAAATTTCAATAGACTTCTATTCTCCGAAAGGTTACCTGTGTAAGTAGCGGTTCCATCAAACGGGTAAGCATACATATAACTACCGGAGCTAATACCCGATAATGCTCTATCAACAATCTTAGTACCGGACTCTTCTATCCTCAACATAACGCTGCTTGAAGCAGCATTTAAAAACCTAAAAGTATAGTTTATTTGCGAGCCTTGAACAAAACCTTCTAAAAGTTTTGTGTAAGTCCGGCTTTTCATGTTCGCTGAGAAATCATCTCCGAGAAAAAGCCTGCCGCTGTTACCGATGTTTATTTTATCTTCATCCCAAAACTCAAATGCTTTTGATGTTGTTTTCACTAACGGGTTAGATTGCGACAAAGAGGATTTCGTTGAAATTCTTTTCCCGTTATTTCCGCCGTAAGTAATCCAGTAATAATTCTCATTGGAGTAGGGATGGTATGCCCTTTCTATTCTATTGGAAGTATTATTATAATCCCAGAAACTTGTTCCTCTTCCATAAAATAAAATGTAGTCATTGTCATTAAAAACGCCATCATCTTCTCCAACAATAGTAATAGCATTCTCAACAAGGTCAACCGGTCTCTCAGCATAAATATTTTCTGGTAGTGTTTTGCCGCCGTTATTATATATTTTGATAGTCCGTGGATCTACACTTGCGTCTATACCGATAGAAGTAAGCATCTGTCTTGTTATTTTATAAATACCTTCTTGCGGAGCTTCAAAACGTATCCATTTCCCGGTGGATAAAACACTATTACTGATCTGTTGTTTCGCTTGACTAACCGGGTGTTTTACCCATTTTTTTGCAACATCAAAGTTAATGACTGAACTTTGTAGAAAATCATCTACTCTTGTCATTTGATTTGTAGCCCCCCCGGAAAAATTGATTCTTATAACAATCTTGGTATAAAGACGAATTCTATTTTCAAACGGTTTGTATACAATCGGGTTAATTTCGATTAACTGAACTGGCAGCCCTCTTGAAACAGCATAACTACCGAAAGTTGCCAGCTCTTCATTTGCTTCATAATTATAATAGTTTTCTCCTTCTTCATATTTCTTCGTGTACGAAAACTCTTCTTTAATTACTAAAGGAATTGGAGGAAGTTTACCTTCAACTTCATTAAACTCGGAAGATATTATTTGAATAGAATTGCCGAATTCCGCGGGAACACCGACTGGAATCACTCTCTGATACACTTGTGGATGTCCGGGTACATAAGGATTTATTAACCGTCCATCTTTAAGAACCACTTCAAGATACTCTTTATTATCAATTGAAATAGTAGAAGTGGAACTGTATGCGGGATAATACTCAAAAATCAGAGTATTGAAATCGGATGAAGTTATTTTAATATCCTGTTGAGAATACAACAGATATTTTAATAACGCCCAGGATCACTATTACT
>DAIRET010000105.1:0-10053 GCA_036795455.1 Ignavibacteriaceae bacterium | reverse complement strand
AAGAAGCATTGCCCACTCGTCGTTGCTCGAAAAGTTAGCCGGACCTAAAATCTCCTTCAATCCTTTTGATTTCATCCACTCTTTTGCTTTATCGAATAACGCATTGGCAACCTGCTGGTCGTTAAAGGATTCAAAAAAACCGAAGAATCCCGCATTATTTTCATGGTGTTTATTAAAAAGGTCGTTTTTAATTGCAGCTATTCTACCGGAGAGAACACCATTCTTGTATGCAAGAAAATACTCTGCTTCGGCATGTTCAAAGAAAGGATTTTTCTGTTTATCCAGAATTTGTTTTCTCTCTGAAATCAGGTGCGGCACCCAATTAGGGTCGTTTTTATAAATACTCCACGGCAGTTTAATAAACGCCATCAAATCACTTTTCGATTCAACCTTTTTTATTTCTATACTACTCATTACTAACCTTCTTGCTCTAAAAACAAATTATTTAAAATAATAGTAGGGATTGTCTAATAGTACTATCGTAATCAAATTATCAGACAACCCCTACATTTTTCGAAATCATAACAATTTCCCATTGAGAAATGACTATTCAATCAATCCTAATTCTTTACCAACCTTTGTAAAAGTTTCGATGATAAAATCAAGATGTTCATTTTCATGTGTTGACATATAGCTTGTTCTCATCATCTGCCTTCCGGGTGGAACGCCTGGAGAAATAAATGCATTAACAAAAACGCCGTAGTCATACAACTTTCTCCACATCATAAATGCTAATTCATCGCTGCCTGTGATAACGGGAACGATTGCCGTTCTCCCCTCTACAACATTAAAACCTGCTGCTTTTAACCCGGTTCTAACTCTGTTTGCATTATTGATAAGTTTAGTTACTCTTTCCGGTTCTGCTTCAATTATGGTTAAAGCTGCTAACGCTGATGCAGCCGAAGCAGGCGTTGGAGATGCACTGAAAATCAACGCAGGTGAATGGTGTTTAAGAAAGTTAATCACTCTTTCGGAACCTGCAACGAAACCACCAAGCGATGCGAATGTTTTGCTGAATGTCCCCATAGTCATATCAATTTCAGTTTCAAGATTAAATTCGCTCGCTGTACCGCGTCCCCCTTTACCAATTACTCCAACCGAATGAGCATCATCAATCAGAATTCTTGCATTGAATTTTTTCGCAATGGCATTCAACCTCGGAAGATCAACAATTTCCCCGCCTGTAGAGAATACACCATCGCTAACAATCAGTTTACCTGCATCTTCGGGTAATTTCGATATAACCCGTTCAAGGTCATTCATATTGTTGTGTTTGTAACGGACAAACTCGGCAGTTGCACCTTTTGCCATAAGGTTTCCGGCAACGATGCACGCATGATTATCTCTATCCGAAACAATATACTCACCGCGTGTAACGAGTGTGGGTAATATACCTTGAGCGGTTTGATAACCGGTGCTAAACAAAAGGACGGCTTCAGTTCCAAAAAATTTAGCCAATCTTTCTTCAAGTTCAATATGAAGATCAAGAGTACCGGTAAGATACCTGGATCCCGAGCAGCCTGTGCCATATTTTTCGACAGCTTTTATAGCAGCTTCTTTAACAGCCGGGTGAGCCGTTAAACCTAAGTAGTTATTTGAACCTGCCATAACTACTTTTTTCCCTTCAATTTGAACTACAGGACCTTCATTCTCTTCTATTGCCCTAAAATAGGGGTATAATCCCGCTTGTTTAATATCATCTGCTCTTGTGAATTCAAAGCACTTAGTGAATACGTCCAAATTTATCCTCCGATAAAAAATTATTGATTATATAATTAAAACTATATGGCATATTAAAATGCTACCTGATGATCGAATACCCGGTTAGATTTAGAAACCTTAATTTCGTAAATTTCTTTTTGAAATCTATAATTAATTAGCATTAAATACAAATTTTTGAAGATGGAAAATAAACGAATTGCAGTTGTTACCGGAGCCAACGGTTTTGTAGGAAGTCACCTTGTAGACCTCTTAATTGAAAAGGGTTTTATTGTAAAATGTATTACCCGTAAGTCCAGTAACTTGAAATGGTTACAAGGGAAAAATGTCGAAATTTTTGATTGCGGTCTTTTTGATAAAGAAGGGTTAAAAAAAGCTTTTAAAGGTGCAGATTATATCTTCCACGTTGCAGGTGTTGTAAAATCGAAAAAACCTGAAGGATATTACAAAGCGAACGTTGAAGCTACAAAGAATGTGCTTGAATCCGCTGTGGAAGTAAAAGAGACAATCAAAAAGATTGTTATTGTTGGTAGTCAAACTGCTGCAGGTCCGTCCCTTGACGGGAAACCGGTAATAGAATCTTTACCTGTAAAACCGATTACAACTTACGGAAGAAGTAAAGCTGAGCAGGAGAAATTAGCCGCTACTTTTATGGATAAGCTACCTATTTCAATTTGCAGAGCTCCTGCAATCTACGGTGAAAGAGACACCGAGATTTTTATATTTTTCAAAACCTTTGCTTCAGGCTTGATGACAACAATCGGGTTTGATAAAAAAGTAATTAGCCTGATTCATGTTAAAGACCTTGTTTACGGTTTGTATCTGTCAGCAATTAAGAATATATCTGCCGGACAAACCTATTTCGTTTCTTCCGAAAAAATATATACATGGGAAGAGATAGGCGAAGTAACCTCAAAAGTACTGAACAAAAAAGCATTTAAAGTAAAAGTACCTCATTCGGTTGTTTATTCGATTGCTGCAGTTGCCCAGTTTTTTGCAATGTTCAGTAGCAAAGCTGCAACATTAAATATCGAAAAAGCAAGAGATTTAACAAGGAAAGCCTGGATATGTTCAACAGAAAAAGCTGTTAAACAACTTAACTACAGGCAAAAAATCAGTATTGAAGATGGTATCAAAAGAACTGTTGATTGGTATAAAAAAGAAGGCTGGTTGAAATAATTCAACCAGTCCTTTTAATTATTTTTTGCTCCTTCAAGAACCCACTGTCGTATCCCTTTTATCTGGTTTACGGTTAATGCCGGATAACCCAACGGGGGCATAAGAGCAGCACCGGTTCCTTCTACAGCCCATACCAAACGACTGCTTACAGGATCACCTGGATTAACAACACCGGGAGTCCTTGCACCCGACCAGGTAGTTAAACTTAATCCTTTCGCTCTTGTAATGTCGTCATGACAACCACTGTAAGCGCATTTGAGATTAAATACTGGTTGAATGTATTTTATATAGCTTACGAGTGTATCGGGTATTACAACCCTGTCAAGGTCTTCTCCTGTTATATCATCTTTACATCCGTAATAGGATATAAAAACAACTGAAAAACAGAAGAGTAGTAAATATATCTTTCTCATATTTCGCTTTTTTTTGTTTTAAAAATAATTGATAATTCTATAACATCAATACCATTTATTTATACCGTAATAAACGGACAGGTAATTTCCACTAATTTCGCAGTAAGTATTCTTGAAACTGCTTTAACCTTTCCGGGTCGTCATTATGCTTGAAGTAGAAATCACTGAACTGTTTGAAATCATTCTCAACAAGCGGTTTTCCTTTTGTATTGATTGTTGAAATGTAACTGTCAAGATAGTTCTCGAAGTTGATAAACTTAATATCTTGCGGGAAATTTTTTTCGAGATAGTCCATCAGTTCTTTATCGTAAGTAATCATCATTAAAGGTTGAAACTCTCCCGATAAGCGAATGTATAAAGTACGGTAATCAGCCCAGTTATCAGGTGGATTATCAAACGTAAAGTGTACTCCTCTTTCAATCACATAATCATAAGGTGCAGCGCGTTCATGTCCCGGTCTTCCTCTTTCTGAAATCGGTAAGTGGGCGATATACTTATCGGTAAGACCATTAAATTCCACACAAGTTTTTATTTTAGAATAATAAGCAAGACTTGCTTGTGCAGCCATTATAAGAAATCTAACATCCCGGTCTTTGAAATAACGATTAAACTCTTTACCCGCCATTTCCATAAATTGTATATGGTTAATCCCCCCGATTTTCTCTGTCTGCGTATAAAACCAGTATTCATCGGCAACACCATTCAAATCGTAAATAGAAATTCTCTCCCCCCTACCATCTATAAAAAGATGATCGCGGGATTTCTTTTCAATTATTCCCGTAAAGAAAATGAGTATAAAAAATAGTATTAAGATGTTTCTTTTCTTTTCAAACAAACAACGGATAGCATTTTCTCCTGCTAAATAGAGCAACGGTATTATCGGGATAATAAACCGGGCGTACATAAAATCACCTCCGACTTTTGCAATAAAGAATATCGAGTAAAGGATAATAATTATTACAGCAAGAATTAATGCTGAAAGGTATTCGTTTAACACGAGAGTTTTAATCCGCTGAAAAATCCTGCCTTCCTTGTAATTTTTTATGAAAATAATAATTGGGATAAAAGCAATAAGAAATATCCATGAAGAATAGTACGCTTGAAAATAGGTTTGCAAATAGAAAAAACCCTGGCTGTAATAGCTCATCCAACCGGCTTTTGCATAATAAGTATTAGGATAAATATCTCCGTAGTAGCTTATCTTCCAGATTAGATAAGGAATGTAAAGTATTATAAACGGGATGATGAAAGCAATTAGAGGTTTCAGTTTTTGTTTTATTGAAGAATCACTGCTAATCACTCTAATCAGTAAAAAAAAGAAAAAAACAGCATAGAAAAATGCACCATCCGGACGGGTTAATACTGCGAATATCAATACAGTACCCGACAATAAAGCTTTTTTCACTTCCTGTAGCTTTGATAATGTAAAAACATAAAACCCGGAAACAATTAAGAATGTGAACATTGACGTTTCAAGTCCGCTTGTCGCCCAAATTCTAAAGTCGTAATGAAGTACGAGCATCAAAGCTGTAAACGGTAATAGGAATACTTTCCCTCTTGCAAAACGAAAACTTGTTAAAGTTGTAATCAGTATAGTCCCGGCAAAAAATAAAATTCCCAGATACATTGATGATGCAACGAGATCAAAACCGAGTATGTTAAAAAATGCAAGAAGTAGAAGCCATAGAAAATTTGTATAGCCTTCAACATATTCTCCAGGATTATAGACAAGTCCCGCTCCATTTATCCAGTTTTCAATATAGCGGAAAGTAATGAAAGCATCGTCGCACACCCATTTCATATTAATCGTTGAATATATTCCGGTTAAGAGAATGATAAATCCCGTAATAAAAAATATGTACTTGGAGTCGTACTTACCCGCCGCGGATGCTGTTAAGTTTTCTTTTTTTCTCTGTTTCTTTGAACCCATAAACCTTTTCAAAAAATAATGTTATTATAGACTGATTGATTAACTTTGCAGAAAATTTTCAAATTTCTTTCTATAAAAATATGAATAATCAACTTTTAATACGAAACTGCAGGCTATATAATAAATTAGATATTTCGGTTAACATTCTTGTTAGTAAGGGAATTATTACTGCTATTGGCGATATTGATGTGATCAATAAAAATTGCAAAATAATGGACGCCTGTAATAAAATCGCTGCTCCCGGCTTTATTGATTTACATATTCAGGGTGCGGGAGGTTCGGATATTCTGGATGGAAGCAGGGAAGCTATTCAAAAGATATCAAGTACATTAGCTAAATTCGGTACTACATCGTTCCTTGCAACTACTGTAATGAAACCGAAGGAAAAGAATAAACATCTAAAAATTGCAGCAGAGCTTACAAATTCGGAAATGGAAGGAGCAAACCTTTTGGGGATTCATATAGAAGGACCCTTCATTAACCCGGTAAAAAAAGGAGGAATTGACCCGGCATCTATTTACAATTCAACCGCAAAAAGAATGGATGAAATTTTGAAAATAACAAACGGTAATCTTAAAATGATGACAATTGCTCCGGAGTTAAAAGGAAATATTGAAATTATAGAAAGACTGCTTCAGAATAACGTAGTCGCTTCTTTCGGTCATTCCGATGCCGAATATTCAACGGCAAAGGAATGCTTTGAAATTGGTGTAAAACATGTTACTCATTTATTTAATGCAATGCGACCACTGCATCATAGAGAACCGGGACCGATAGCTGCAATTTTTGAAAACAATTTGGTAACAACCCAAATCATAAGCGATGGACATCATATTCACCCTTCGATTGTAAATCTAATCTATCGGAATATTGGTGCTTCACGGTGTGTTTGTATTACCGATGGTGTTCAAGCAATGGGTTTGCCCGAGGGAAACTATAAGTATAATGGTAAAGACTACATATCTAAAAATGGAGCCGCCCGTTATAAAGATGGAACGCTAATCGGTTCCACAATGCCTTTAAATAAAATTGCATTCAGTTTTATGAAATTCACCGGGTGTTCATTTGAAGAAGCAGTGGAAACTGTCTCTCTTAATCCGGCTCGGGTGATTAATACTCATCACCGCAAAGGCACTTTAGAACCTGGCAAAGATGCCGACATAGTCCTTATCGATAAAGAATTTAACGTTTATTCAACAATCATTAACGGTAAACTTATTAATTAGGTTTTTACTTACCGTACCGCTCGTTATGGTTGATTAATAGATAATTGCATTTGTTGCAGCGCCATGACTGCAATTCAAGTTGTCTTACTCCAAATGATAAAGTATTCTTCAACAGCTTCTTCATAGATAATAACTGCGTGAACGGCTTTTCATTTATATTCCTATAATAAATACCTTTTTGTATTGGTACAAAACCTTTTTCCATTTCTTTTTGACATTTGGGACAATTAACAGATGGGAATATCATTGAACTGCGACTCAAAACTTTGTTATCGGTAACTCTTGTCTTAAGTTTTAAAACTAAAAATACAATTACAACCGTTAATACAGATATTAAAACTGAAATGATTACTATCATTTGTGTTGTAAGCGGCTGGTTTTCCATTTTTACCTCGCAAAACTATTAATTAAATAGAAAATGAATTATTTTTACACTTAAAATCTAACTAAAACAAAGCTATTTCTAACAAAATGAATCTTAAAAGAGGAAGAAAACTTAACCCGGTAGAAAACGGGACAGGCAATGTTCTTTACTGGATGAGCAGAGAACAGCGTGTAAATGACAATTGGGCTTTATTATTCTCACAGGACATCGCAGTGAGAAACAATAAAAAACTCGTAGTAGCTTTTACGCTTGTGCCGGAATTTCTTAATGCTTCTTTCAGACAGTATGATTTTATGATGAAAGGTTTACAAGAAGTAGAAAAGAATCTGAAAGATTACAACATACCGTTTTATTTATTGTCCGGTCAGCCTGAAGAGAGAATAAAACAATTTGTGGATGAATACAACATCAGTGCTGTAGTTACGGATTTTGACCCACTCAAAATAAAAAGAATTTGGAAACAAAAGTTAATTGATAAAATCCGGATACCGGTCTATGAAGTTGATTCTCACAATATAGTTCCGTGCTTCTGGGCTTCAAACAAAGAAGAGTTTGGGGCATATACACTCCGTCCCAAAATCCACAGAAATCTTCCCGGGTTTTTAGATGAGTTTCCTGAATTGAAAAAAATGAAGGATAGTAATTCTTCCGAACAAAAAGACGTAAACTGGGATTCGGTATATGATTCAATAAAAATTGACCACTCAATAAAACCGGTTACATGGATTAAACCGGGAGAATTTCAAGCACAATTGGTACTGGAAGAATTTATTAATAGTAAAATTCAAGAATATAATTCCAACCGTAATAACCCGGTTATTGACGGGCAGTCAAATCTATCTCCTTACTTACACTTCGGGCAGATTTCCGCCCAACGCATAGCTTTGAATGTTAAAAAGTATGCGGTTCATTCTGAAAGTACCGAAGCTTTTCTCGAAGAGTTAATTGTACGAAAAGAACTATCGGATAACTTTTGTTACTTCAATTCAAATTACGATAGTTTTACAGGGTTTAGAGATTGGGCAAAAGCAACACTTGACGCTCACAGGAAAGATAGAAAAGATTACGTTTATTCTCTTGAAGATTTTGAAGCCGGAAAAACAGATGATCCTCTATGGAATGCAGCTCAAAAGCAGTTGCGTATAAAAGGGAAAATGCACGGTTATATGAGGATGTACTGGGCAAAGAAAATTCTTGAATGGAGCGAAACTCCGGAAAAGGCTTTGGAGTTTTCAATCTATTTGAATGATAAATATCAGCTTGATGGTCGTGATCCGAACGGTTATACCGGATGCGCCTGGTCTATCGGGGGAATCCATGACAGAGCGTGGGGAGAACGCTCTGTATTCGGAAAAATTCGTTACATGAATTATAACGGATGTAAAAGAAAATTTGATGTTGATGCTTATATCGGTTTATGCAATGAATTAGAGAGCGATTAATCATGCAGGCATTATTTGGTTTCCCGATTAAATGAAAATCAAACCGTGAATCACCTTAATTAGTACGCTTGTACAAATCTACGTGCTTAACTAATTCAGACATACCATTTTAACAACGAAAATTTTTAACTTTTTGTAGGTGTGTCATCATGAAAAAAATAACAATTCCAGCGGTCGTTTTTCTTCTTTTAACAATTTTTACAGGGTTCACTTTCTCCACTACTCCCGCTTTCTCCAAAACTAAAAAATTCGATAAAGCACTTGCCGAACAAAATCTTTTAATTGGTATCTGCTCGGGAAATACCGGGTTACGTGCAAGTTCAGCTTTTGTTGCAGGAGAAATTAAAGCTGAAGGTCTTGTAATACCTTTGATGAAGTTATTCAGGGAAGAAAAAAACGATAAAGTTAGGATAACCGCAGCTCTTGCACTTCTAAAAATCGGTGACGGAAGAGGATTAAAATTAATCGAGTACGCTTCCCGGTTTGATGATTGCTGTAGTGTTAAAGAGCTCTGCAGAAAATTCCATGCTTACTATTTAAAGCATAAGAATGATGAGAATTAATTCAACTCATTACAATTTATAACAGCGAAAGCGTTACGCTTCGCCTTTATTTTTACTTTTCTAAAAAATCCTCTTTCTATTCAGTTATATTTTAGCTATTATTTCAAGTGAAAAGTTAAGATTTTGTATTGATGACATATTCATTTAAAATAAAAAACGATATTTCGGAATTGAGCTTTGTAAAAGAGGAAATTGACAAAATCCTAAGCAAGCTAAGCCTTTCAAAAAATATATCAAATGATATTCACCTGGTAGTTGAAGAAGCTGTTATTAATGTAATTTCTTATGCGTTTCAAGATGATACAGAACATGAAATTGAGATACTCGTAATAACTAACAGCAATTTAATAAGTATTGAAATAATAGATGATGGAATGGAATTCGACCCTATTAATGTATGCGACCCTACCGACCTTAACGCCTCGCTTGAAGATAGAAAAGTAGGCGGTTTAGGTATTTACTTGATTAAAAAATTGATGGACGAAGTGAATTACAAACGATTTGAAAACAAAAATATACTGACACTGATTAAACATTTTTAACTAAAAGGATAAAAAGATGACTATTACGGAAAAAGAAGTGAACGGCATTTCAGTAATACAAATTGAAGGTAAACTTGATATCAATACTTTCGACATTCTTGAAAACAAATTAAATGGTTTACTTGAGAAAGGGATAAAAAAACTCCTTGTTGACTGTACCGGTTTAACTTTCATTAGCAGTACCGGTTTACGCATACTTATAATGGCTCAAAAGAAATTATCGGCAGTCGGCGGGGTTATCGGGTTATTCGGTTTGAACGAAACAACAAGGAAGATATTCGATATTACTGTTTACGATAAACTGTTTCCCATTTTCAACGACGAAGCTTCGGCAGTAAAGGAAATCTGAATCATACATTTTTCGAATAACCGGGTAAATATTTCGCCCGGTTATTAATTAACTCTTCTTTAAGTGAAACTACTGCTTTTAGAAGGTCGTCTGCGCCGTGTCGAAATACATCGCATACGGGCAGCCCGAATTTTTCTTTCATTTTGTCCCGTTCAACATCCGCTTCTGCTTTTGTAAATTTTCTACTGTTAATCGCTAATCCAATTACTTTACACGGAAACAGCATACTACCGATATTCTCGTACAAAGCGATTATATCTTCAAGCGGTGGAATTTTTACATTGCTGAAACCGTGGATGTATTCC
>DAIRET010000305.1:0-1973 GCA_036795455.1 Ignavibacteriaceae bacterium | reverse complement strand
ATGGATTAGAACGTCCGCTAAAGGAGCTAATTCGGCAATGTTTTTCGATGTTGTTAACAATTCCGATAAGCCGGATACGCTTTATAAAGCTGAATCAAATCTATCGGAGATTGTTGAAGTTCACGAAACATTCTCCCAGGGAGATATGATGGGAATGCGAAAAATAGATTTTGTTGTTATTCCCCCTAAATCAACATTCAACTTCAAACCGCGTGCTCACCACGTAATGCTAATCAAATTAAAAGAAGAACTGAAAGAAGACACAAAAGGTGAAGTTACACTTTATTTCAAATCCGGCACTAAAATTACAGTTGATGCAGACATCAAGGATATGATAAAGATGCGTCAAGGAATGAAGAAAAAGTAAAAAGTTTGAAACCAAATAACCGAATATTATTCAATACAATGAAAGGTAAACTATGAAAAAGATTTCATTTATACTGATGTTATTTTTCTTAATCAACTCAATGAGTATTCTTGCCCAGGAAGTAATAAAAGATAAGGGAGTATTCATCTCTCCTAAAAATGATTTCTATGAAGAGATCAAAAAAGGGATCGAAGAATTCAATAAAAAAGAGAAGAAGGAGAGAAAAGTTTTTAAGGTTGATTTTACCGGGATGAACCTTCCCAAATCAGCCGATGAATTTACAACTTACTGGCATAACGAACCCATTTCACAAGGGATAACCGGAACATGCTGGTCTTTTTCTACTACATCAATGCTTGAATCTGAAGTATATAGAATTCATAAAGAAAAAGTAAAGCTCTCCGAATTATGGACAGCTTACTGGGAGTTTGTTGAAAAAGCAAGAGGATATGTTCAATCCCGCGGCGAAACATTTTTCGGAGAAGGCTCTCAATCGAATGCAGTTTATAGGATAATAAAACAGTACGGGGTTGTTCCGCTGGATGCTTATAACGGAATGCTGCCGGGACAAAAATTCCACGACCACAGCAAAATGTTTGATGAAATGACGAAGTATCTTGAATCGGTAAAAGCTTCAAATGCATGGAGTGAAGAGACTGTACTTAATACAATAAAATCAATTCTGAATCACTACATCGGTACTCCACCCGAAAAAGTTACAATCAACGGAAAAGATTATACGCCGAAAGAATACTTCAGCAAATTCGTTAAACTCAATCTTGACGATTATGTAGAATTTCTATCGTTAATGCAGCAGCCATACTACGAAAAAGTTGAATATGAAGTACCGGACAACTGGTGGCATAACAAAGATTATTATAATATTCCGCTTGATGAGTTTATGAGCATACTGAAAAAATCTATTCGTAACGGTTACTCTATTTGTATCGGTGGAGATGTATCCGAAGCCGGTATGGAATCCAAAGCTGAGGTTGCAATAATTCCTACATTCGATATTCCTTCCGAATATATTGATGAGCATTCGCGTCAGTTCAGGTTCAGCAATAAAACAACGGAAGATGATCATGGAATTCATATGGTCGGCTATACTGAAAAGGATGGTAAAGACTGGTATTTAATTAAAGACTCCGGTGCCGGTGCACATAACGGAGCCAACAAAGGTTATTATTTTTATCATGAAGATTTCGTGAAACTGAAAATGCTTTCTTTCACAATTCATAAAGATGCTGTTAAAGATATTCTCGCAAAGTTTAACAAATAATAACCAACGGAATTATTAATGGAATATATTGAGTCTATACTAAAACAAATATCGGATATTATTTGGGGACCTCCGTTAATTATACTTTTATTCGGAACACATCTTTTCCTAACGTTCCGTTTGAAGTTCATTCAAAGATTTATCGGTAAAGCAATTAAAATCTCTTTCAAACGTTCAGGTGAAGGAAAGGGAGATATAAGTCAATTCGGTGCTTTGGTAGTTGCTTTAGCTGCAACAATCGGAACCGGGAATATCGTAGGTGTTTCTACAGCAATTGCTTATGGTGGTCCCGGTGCTGTTTTATGGATGTGGCTTACCGGTGTT
>DAIRET010000104.1:0-10092 GCA_036795455.1 Ignavibacteriaceae bacterium | reverse complement strand
CAAAGTAAGTGGTATTTATTAAAAATTCTTCTCCCTCTTTTTGTTGGGACAGTTTTTCGGGTGGTTCATTTAAAGCGTGTTTATCTTTTAAATGTTTGAATATCCCGGTATAAAGCCCGTCAACAATTTTCGGGTGTTTTGTGTTAACATCAATTGCAAGCCAGCCCGAAGTCGCTTTTGCGATAATCTCTCCCGATTTTCGTTTCACCAAAAAATCGCGTAAATAAATTATCTTTTCAATATCTTTAGGCCAGGTATCGACTATTATTTCGTCATACCATTTAACCGGCTCATAGATTTCAACAGTCATCCTGCTTAATACCCAGAATAGCTGTTGTTGTTGTAAGCCGCTAAATCCGAATCCCAGTTGGTCGGCGGAGTTGATTGCAGATTGAATCAAGTAGTTTATTAAAGCGCCGGGACGAAGGCGTGCTTCCATGTCTGTATCCGCAGAAGTTACTTTGAAATTTGTTCTACAAACCAGGTTGTTTTCTGATAGTTCTTTCATATTATATTGAGGTTATTAAAAATGACGTTCAAAAATAGTGATTTCCAGCTAATTGTTACTGCTTGGTACGTTAATGAATGTAAACAATCCATCAGAGGAATTTATGCCCAAATCATAAATTTCATGGGTATAACCGAAAAAATATTATAATAATTTGCGGTTATAACCACAAAAAATAATCTTGAGTTAAATTTTGGAGGACACAACAGCAACAAGAGATCGACTTTATTGAAGAGTCTGATGGAGTAATCTCTGCTTTTGAAATCAAATGGAAGAATAGAGGAAAAACCAAATTGCCAAAGACGTTTTTATCAACTTACCCGGCAGCGATTTCCAATATTATTGATAAAGAAAACTTTTTCGAGTTTGTAACTAAACCTGCAGTCGAATAACTCAACTTAATTCAAATGGTTCAAGCTCAAGGTAATGACATTTTTTACAAAACTGATGAGGCTTATTTTTGTACCACAGTTTTCTGAAAGCCCGGAAAGATTTACTGTTTAATGTATTCAAAACACCGGTATCAAAAACGTTTCCGAAATTTAATTCTTTCGGAAAGGGTTTCGCACAGCAGGGTGCAACGTAACCGTCCCAGCAAATATAAAAATGCCCCCAAGGGAATTTACACTTTTGAAATTCATTTTTACTTTTATGATCCCAGGTAGAGACTTCTACATCTGGGAATCTCCGAATCGCAAGTTGAAGTTTCTCCCATTCATGTAAGAATTCCGGGCTTCTATAGAATTTGTAGTAATCAACATCAATGTCCGTAACTGCAGCCAGATTAAATAGTGCAAAATTTACATGTTTGATTTTGTTCCGTGAAGCGTGCTCAACCATCTTGTCAAGTTGAATGTAGTTCTCTTTTGTAACCACCATGTTAAGCATTATAACGGTATCTGTATTAGTACACAGTTCCGTTAATTGCTTTAGGTTGTTATGAAGCATTGGAAATTTTGCGTTGATTCTTATCGATTCATAGACTTCATCCAGTCCATCAATTGAAACCTGGATTGTATCAACTTTATTAATCAATTTTGCAGCTTTCTCAATAAAACCCGGCAATACGGCGTTTGTTGAAAGAGAAATGATGATCCCCTTGTTTTTCTCTTTTATATAGTCAACAATTTCTTCAATATCTTTGGAAAGAAAAGTTTCCCCCATCCCGGTCAATCCAACGGAGTCGAGATACATCCAGAGTTCATTGATAATTTTTTTTGCTTCATCAACTTTCAAATAACCTTTATCCATACTCTTCCCGAAATCATACTCCCGCGGGCAAGTAGTGCAGCGAAGATTACAGTGGTTGTTCAGTTCAAGCATTACTGTAGAAGGGTAAGCAACCAAAGTGGAATTTGAAAACCTGTAGTACGCTTCTTTTATTTTATTAGTTAGATAATAGAAAAAGTAACGTCCACCGGGAAGATTGTTCAGCCGTTTAAATGCTTTTTTTAGTCTGCGTTTATTCATTCTTTAACAATTTGAAACACAGAGTCAAGCACTGTACCGTCAACCCATTTTACAACAGCGACAACTTTATTTTTATCTACTTTCGGTTTGGCAGGGGCTCCGCCGCATATTTCATCAATCTCTTTTTTAATATCGTGAATTGATCTTACAGGTAAAGAAGAACCTTTCATTGCTTTTATCAAATCTTTCCTTAATGGATTGATTGCTATTCCTCTTTCGGTAATTATAACGTCAATTAATTCACCCGGTCCGCAAAGAGTAGTTACTTCATCCACAATAACGGGAATCCGGTCCCGGAAAGAAGGAATTGCAAGTATAGTACATTTTGAATAGAGACAATTCTGCCAGCCGCCTATACCGTGAAGCAGGTAACCGTCCGAGTGTGAAACAACATTTGCATTAAAGTTTACATCTACTTCGGTAGCACCGAGAACAGCGGCATCAACTATCGAAGCAAAATTTCCTTTACCGTGAAAGTTATAGCTTGTAAACGGGCTTGTGTTTACATGGTTGGAGTTTTCTCTCATTGAACGTACACCTTCAAGATCGAATGTTTGTCCGTCAAGAATATAATCGGTCAATCCTTCCTCCAAGAGCTGGACGAGATATTTTGTACTTCCGCCGCGTACGAATCTTGCTTTAACGCCTTTTGCTTTCATTCTTTCTTTAAGGTATAAAACGAAAGCAAGGTTTGTTCCGCCGCTTCCGGCTTGAAATGAAAACCCGTCTTTCATTATCCCTGCTTCTTCAATGAACTGTGCGACATACTCGGCAATTAAAAGTCTGTCTGGTGATTTTGTTACTTCTGTTGTCCCGGATACAATTTTTGCTGGATCACCGAGAGTATCAACTTCAACAACATAATCAACATTATTGCCTTGAATCTGCCACGGATAGCATGGAAAAGGGACAAGGTTATCGGTAACAACAATTACTTTGTCAGCATACTCGGAATCGGCAAGCGCAAAACCGATTAATCCGCAGGCTGATTTTCCTCTGTCGCCAGTTGCATTTCCGAATGGGTCGGCAGTAGGAGCAGCAATAACTGCAATATCAATATGGACTTCGCCATCCTGTACTGACTGGTAACGTCCACCATGGGAGCGGAGTACTCCAACTCCTTTCATCTTTCCTTCGGAAGTGAATTTACCGAGAGGTCCGTTCATACTTCCTTCGATGTGATGAATTGTTCCGTCTTCAAGATATTTAATTAAATGAGCATGGCAGGGGAAAGAGGCGCTCGGGAACCACCGGATATTTTTGACTTCCATTTCTTTTATCGTATCGAACAGCGCATTTGTGAGCACATCACCGTTTCGCAAATGATGATGCGTTGAAATTGTCATCCCGTCTTTCAATCCGGCTTTCTTTAATGCCTCCTTCAAATTCTTTACAAGTTTATTCCCATCGGAAGGATAATCTGCACAACTTCGGATTGGTGATTTAGCTTTGTTACCTGTCGGTTTATGCTTATTTATTCCTTTGAAAGGAATTTGTTTTTGTCCGTTAATTTCGTTCGGTACTAATCTACCGGCTGCGTTTTTTAATAATTTCATAGTGATTCTCGTAGTTTTTGTTTTAATGGCATATGATTTATCGTTCTATTGCTCTATTGTTGGGAATTCTCATTCTGTTAGTTTTTCGTTCGTGAATTTGATTAAATGATTGATCTCTTTCGGTAAACTTTTTAATTCATTTAGAATGCGATCGTATTCTTCAGGTTTTAAAAGGTTACGAATTCTTGATTTTTCGTTCCAGTCAAGTGATTCCAAAACAGAACCGTTACTGATTCTGAAAAATTTTACTTTATCCTTTTTGTTATACCGACCGAAACCTTCTGCAATATTAGCTGAAACTGAATCTACCGCTTTAACGAATTGAACTCCTATAATTGATTTGGTAAATACATTCCATTTAACAACAATATCCCAAACATAATTAGAAAGTTTGAAAGCCATTTTATAAGCAGTTATATCATTAAGTTTTAAATACTTTTTTTCTATCATAGAAAACCTCCGAAAACAATATAGCAATAGGAAAATACAACAGTATAATCTCTATCCTTCTCTCCAGTTATCGTCAATGATCTCGTTCAATACAGCAAGCTTAATTGTGTTCTGTGCACGTTTAACTACAGGTGCATCAATCATTTTGCTGCCGAGAGCGACAACGCCCAACCCTTTCTTTTCTGCATCTTCAAAAGCAATCACAATCTTTTTTGCTTTTTCAATTTCATCCTTAGTCGGGGCGAATGCTTCGTGAACTACGGGGATTTGGCGCGGATGAATACATCCTTTTCCTTCAAAGCCGAGTGCTTTTGCTTCAATAACACTTTGCCTTAATCCTTCCATATCATTAATGTCGGAGAATACAGTGTCGATAGCTTGAATCCCTGTAGCTTTAGCGGCGTTTATCAACATTGAACGCGCAAAAATACTCTCCCGTCCTTCGTTGGTGCGCTGAGTTCCAATGTCGGCAGTGTAATCTTCAAGTCCTATTGCAAGCCCGCAGTTACTCTTTGATGCTGAGGCAATTTCGTATGCTTTTATAACTCCGAGAGCGCTTTCAAGTATAGGCATAAAATATATTTCATTTTTAATCGAATGCAATTCTTGCAGCCGTAATACTTCATTTTCAACATCGATAACCTGTTGGGCGGACTCGCATTTTGGGATTAAAATAACGTGAACATTGTGGGGGACAACGTATTTCAAATCATCAATACCGCGTTTGCCTTGATTTATCCTTACCATTCTTTCCGCACCATAAAAATCAACAGTGCGAAGAGCATTCCGGATAATAAATCTTGCCGCATCTTTTTCTGTTGGTGCAACACTATCTTCAAGGTCGAGGATGATTCCGTCGGGACTATGTAAGCCGGCATTAACAAAGAATTTCGGCTCATTTCCCGGAAGATAGAGTCGCGTTCTTCGCAGTCTATCTTTAGATGATTTATACTGCGACTTCTTATTGAAAGGTAGCAAATATTCCTTTTCGGTTTCGGGCATCAAACGTTTAACAGCCGTTTCAAATCTTGCTGCAATTACAAATGGTAATGCACCATTATCTTCAAGCAGTATATCGGCATGTTTTATCTCAAAGAATTCGCACATTTCCAATACCTGGGAGCGGACTGATTCTCCGTACATTGCCTCAACTTTGCTTTTTGCGTGGAGTTTAATACCGCCGGTATTTTTTAGTTCGATTTCAAAATAACAGTCGGAGCGGACTTTATCCCCCCGCTGACCTGCAAATGATTTATTTATTTTTCTTTCCATAAGTAACCTTCTTTACTAATAAAAATGGAACACAGATAAAACAGATTGAACTGATTACTAATGCAATATAAGAGCAGTTTCATCAGTTTAATCAAAGTTCTATTACACAACCAATTTATTCATAAAATCCGATATTGTGAATTTCTCGCAATCGAATATCATATCTTTAATTTCTTTCTGTCTTGCTGCGGAAAGCAAATCAGAAGAGAGAGCATCGAATTTATTATCGAGGTCTTCCATTGTCATCGGTTCTCTCGGATCGCCTTTCGGGTATTCGAGATATTCCGAGAACTCGCGTCCGTCTTTCGTTTTAATAACAACTTCCGACGGTTGTTTTACCGGGAACATCTTTTCAAATTCAAGAGATGCTACTCCTTTGATCTTGTCAATTACTTCCCATATTCTCGGGTCTTTTAATTTTTCATCTGAGAAGGATTGTGTCGTGATTTTATGATCAACCAATGCGGCTGCAATACAATAAGGAAGCGAATGATCCGCTGTTTCTCTTGATTCCGGTCTGTATTTATGCGGGTCAAACAGGATATCGCATGCACGTGCAATTGTAGTAATTGTAACTGAATCAATCTGGTCGTAAGAAATATTGTTTTTTGTAACAACTTTCAAGGTGGCGCTGATATGCGTATGTGTTAAAGCTTCAGTTGGAAATGCTTTCATACTGCATTCGAGAATTTTAAATTTTTCTCCGAGGTTACCGATAAGTTTATCAACATCCCACTTCCATTCACCGAGGGTTTCGCGTCCCTGCATTTGTACCGGGTGAACTTCCTGTTTTTTAACGTCCCATCCGAAGAAACAATCCATGAATCCTTCTTTCCCTTCAAAAACAGCTTCAGTGCCGGAGTATCCTTTTTGAGCCATTAACGCTGCCAGAACGCCTGATTGGGTTGACATCGGGTCAACTGTATTTTTCATCATTGTAAGTTTTCCTGCTGTCGGGCAGCCGATTGTATGGTTATGGCTTCCGCTGATACCGATTGCATTAACCATCTGGTCTACTGTTAATCCGAGAACTTTACCGGCAACTATTGGCGATACAAATTGCGTTAGTGTAGCATGATGCCACTTCCTTTCACGTATACCGGGTACTGCAAATTCGCACAAACGCTGTTCAAATTCATATGCAAGAACGATAGCGGTAATCACATCTTCCATTGAAGCTCCGACCATTTCTGCAACACTTAAAGCGGCAGGTATTATATCCGATGGATGTGACGGGTCTTCTTTCCAGTAAATATCATTGAAATCAAGTGAACGAATCATCAAAGCATTTACCAGCGATGAATTAACAGCAGGGATTTTATCTCCGAATGCAATCACAGTTGATTCCGGTTTGCCTCCCATTTCTTTATAAATATCTCGAATGACATTTACATCTTTTGTTCCGTATGCGCCGAAAGCACATCCTACTGAATCATATAAATATCTTTTAACTTCGTGTACTACATCTTTAGGTAAATCTTGGTACTTCAGATTTACTGCAAATTCCGACATTATTCTTGAAATTGATTTTTCCATATTTGTTCCTTTTTTATTGATTGTAAACTTAATTTGTTTTTTCCTTCCCGCGTTTGTCAACTCCATCTAACAGGTTTCTTCAGAAAATAACCACCATCTTTCACTATTTCATCCGGGAAAACACTATCAGCAAATTTCTTACGTCCTATTGTGAAGTATGCGTCAGCGGCTTTAGATAATTCGAAAGAAAATGTTGCTGGGGGGAAAGCAACAATTGTTCTTTTATCAGGGAAAAGTTCGTGAATTTTTTTTAGCGGTCCGCTCAGATCACTATCACCTGAAATTAATAACGCAATATCAAAATTGTTTTGGAAAGCATCTGATAGCAATTCTATAGAGATATTTACGTCGGTCATTTTTTCATTAGGAACAGCCCACAAATTTCCGCATCGCTTACATTCTATAGTATTCATCTGATATTTACCGTAATAAATCTTAAGTTGCTTTAATGTTGCTAATGCTTCCAAAAATGTATTTTGTCGTTTTACTTTTTCAGGAGGATAAGAAATCCTTGCGGTAAAATATTTAGTATACATCAAAGATTGAGCGTCTGTTAACAGATTTTTTGATAACTTCTGCACGTTCAGCCAGTAATACCGCTTCCAGTTTTTTCTCTTCAAACCGAAATAAAGATTAAAACCATCGATATATGCAATTACTTTTTTCATTTGATGTTTGACAACTTTTATAAAATTCTTATATTTGCACTACATTTAACAGCGCTTACGATAGCATCGTAAGTCTGACGTCCCGATTTTATCGGGACGTTTCTATTTTATTTCACTTCCCAACCGTAATCAAAGTATTCGGCAGTTATATCCTCACCTTTAACTTTAACAATTAGAAATCCTTCTTCAGTCCCTTCGTAAGGTCCCCGCCACCATCTGGCAGAAACAGCCCCGGCTGTAATAAAACGGATTTTGTTTATCATATTAATCTCTTCGAAAATATGAAGGTGTCCTTGCAGTACAAGTTTAAGATTGTAACCCTTAAACAATGTTAAAACATCTTTAGAATTTCCAACGACTAATCCATCATCATTAGCTACAAGCGATCCTTTGTGAAGCTGCGTTAAAACAGTAACAAAAGGAATGTGTGTAGAAATAATAATCGGGGTAGATTTATCCGTTGTGCTTAATTCTTTTTTTATCCACTCTACCTGTTCTTCGTTTATTAAACCGAGATACTTGCCACCTTCGGGAGATTCTTCAATTGAATCTAATATAAAAAACTTAACCCCTTTATGAGTAAACGAATAGTATGTCTTCCCGATTCTTTTTTCATACATTTTCTTACCGAACTCGGGATGATCTCTGGGAACTTTACTCTTTTCATACATGCCGAAGATTTCATGATTCCCGATAGTATTGTAAACAGGCATTTTGAACAATTTTTGCATTCCGGTGTAGATGTTATACAAACTGTCAGCTCTTTCATATCTTACTCCAAGAGCATCCATGATCAAATCTCCGCCCGTTACTACTAAATCGGGATTCAATTTATTAACGGCATCAATTGCCTTTCTGAATCCTTCTTCCGCATTTCTTTCCGGCTGAACGTGAATGTCAGTCATAAAAACAAAAGTAAATTCGTCAGCACGGGAATTGTTCTGTCCGTGCAAATTTATGTTGATTGTCAATAAGCCGACAATCAATAAAGTAAAAATGCTTTTCATAATTTTCATTTCATCTTTCCTTATGTCTTAAAATAACAAAAAACAAATAGCAAGAAACAAATAAATTTCAAATGCCAAATCACAATTATTTGTTGAGTATTGTGGAGAATATTTTTTTGAGTTCTTGGAACTCGTTAATAATTCTCTCTCCTTCTTTTGTGTTTTCCAGTTTATTTGTTTCAATAATCAGCTTTAGCCAATAAACTGATTCTTTCGCCTCTTTTAAGCAAATTCTTATATGCATCTGAAAATCTTTTTTACCAAGAGATTCATTTGCTTCAATATAGTTTGCCCCTACAGAAGATGAAGACCTAATGAGTTGTTTTGCATATTCAATATTGCTCAGAGTTTTTGGTAAAGCCTTAATCCAAATGTTTGTATCTTTGGCGACAATAAAGCTCCTTTTCTCTAAATCGAATATCTTTTCAGTACTCATTTCGTTTTACCATTCGATCTTTGTTCCTTGAGTTTTGATCATTTATTGTTATTTGTTTCTTGTAATTTATTTCGATTTAGTTAACTAATAAACTTCTCTTCAACGATCTAAAGTTTTGCTGCTACCCACTTTTCAAGTCCGCCGACAACAACAAGTTCCTGTGCTGCTTCACCGACCGGATCAATCGCGTATTCTTTATTATCAATAGTAATAACTGAATTCGTAAAATCAATCTTTGCATGCATCCCGGTTTTGACCGTCAGTTTATCTTTACCGAATTTTGATTTTAACTCATTCACTAATGCTGGACATTCAATCAATAAATAACCGTTGTTGAGAGCATTCCTTTTATATGTTTCATTAAAAGAACCGGCTATAACAAGTTGAATCCCTTTATACTTCAGTGCAGTTGCAGCTTGTTCTCGTGAACTTCCGGTACCGAAATTAAAACCACCGACGAGGATATCTCCTGCATTGGCAATCTTAACAAATTCAGGATCGTAGTTTTCCATTACTACTTCTGCTTGCTGCTGCGGAGTGAAGTCGTCTATATACGTATATTTACCGGGATAAATACCATCGGTATTAAGATTGTCCTGATGGCATAAAATCAGTTCTCCTTCGACAATATTTTTAAATCCGGTTATAATATTCACAGAAGATTTTTTGCCAGCAGGTTTCGAGTTAATTTTTATCTCCCCGAGAATTTTTGTTGAATCACCTTCCCAAATGTAATCAATAATGCCGGAAACTGCAGAAGCAGCAACTACGGCGGGAGAGGCGAGATAAGCCTGTGCGCTTGGCGATCCCATTCTTCCTTTGAAGTTCCGGTTGGTTGCAGAGATACCTACTTCACCATCTTCAAGCAATCCGACACCAAGCCCTATACATGGTCCGCAGCCGGGAGGAAGTGGAATTGCACCAGCCTCAAGTAAAGCCTGCCAATCGCCGCGGTTTTCACTTTCTGCTTGAACTTCCGAAGAAGCTGCTGCTATATAGAATTGAACATCATTCGCAACTTTCTTACCACGTATGATAAAAGCAGCTTCGGCAAGATCGTCAACCCTGCTGTTCACGCACGATACGAGATACGCTTTATTGATTTTTACTTTCTTCTCTTTAAGTTCAGATACAGTTGACATCACTTTAACACTGTTCGGACCGGAAACAACCGGCTCGATTGATGTAA
>DAIRET010000103.1:0-10099 GCA_036795455.1 Ignavibacteriaceae bacterium | reverse complement strand
TAAATATAAAAAGAAATGAATACTTTTTTACCCGTGATGATTGCGAAGAAGCGAGGGGAAAGACGCTAGAAGCGAGAAGCAAGAAGTGATATTCATACCGCTCCGGCTGGAGCTTTTGTTTTGTTGGTGGTTTCTATTCTATAAGCATTCCGCATCTACGGTGCTTGGATGTTTTTCTCCATCCGTTAACCCTGTAATTTATTGCGGGATAAAGGGACAGTTAAATGACGATTCTAAAGACGACATCTTCAAGGGCTTTCATACTACCAATAATGTAATCCGGGTTTTCATTAAGCAAATCCTCTGATTTTCGGTAACCGTAAGTTACAGCGGTTGTAAAAGCACCGGCATTTTTTCCGCACCGAATGTCAAGTTCGGAGTCGCCAACCATCATTGAATTCGCAGGTGTAATGTTTAGTTTTTTACAAATGTGAAGGAGCGGCTCCGGATCGGGTTTAATTGCCATTCCGTTCCTTCTTCCCATAATGTAATCGAAATGCTTCGTCAAATTAAAATGTTCAATAATCAGATCAGCTTGCTCCTGGGCTTTTGTTGTCAGTAACCCGATTTTGAACCTTTTACTTAACACTGCCAAAGTATCGGCAACACCGGGATATAAAAACGAATCATCAATAAAATCGAAATAGACTTTCTTATAAATCGCAATGAATTCTTCGAAATCATTAACCGGTATGTTCAACTCATCAAAGATGTCGACAAAATGAGCCCCGATCCTTTTATCGAGTTCTTCTTTTTTAAGGTCGGATTTAATATTCAGTATTTCAAGTGTTTTTACGGTTGATTTGAAAATCGTATCGCCTGAATCCACAAGCGTTCCATCCAAATCGAAAATAATAAGTTCTATTTGGGAATTCATATTAAGAGTGTGTAGTTGAAAAATAATAACATGATTTAGAAATAATACTCTTCGGGTATCGGGTGTCTGCCTGTATATCCGCTGTCTACACCGTGATAAAAACGGATACTCTTTTCATCGCTGCGCCAGCACAGAAATACTTCTTCATCGTTAATCAATGCGGGAAAATCCACAAGCCCGATATCAAAGTTGTACGCTTTGAACTGGCAGCCGATTTCTTTCAGTTCATCGATATACCCCTCCAGTTGAACCAGTTTTTGTTTTCTTTCTTCATCAACTTCTTCAAGAAAAGGAGATTCGACTGAAAGAGATTTCAGTTCATTCCCAACCTTCATAATATCTTCTACAATCTGCTTTACGAGTGGTAAAGTTTTATTTGCTTCCGATACAGTGAAAAATTTTGTTACTACCATATATTTATAAACTCTGTTTAATTATAATTTTCGTGCTACTACTAATGCCGTCTTTAATTTATCTATAACCCCGGAATTTTCGTTCAGTGCTTCAAGGTAAACAATATAAATTCCAATACGAAGCGGGTTACCGTTATCGTCCAAACCGTCAAATGTGATTGAACCGCTTGAGCCTGCCGGTTGATTATTAGCAAGATTTCTAACCGGTCTCCCTTTATTATCGAAAATTTTAACATTTACTTGAGACACAGGCTGCGACAAATTAAAATTAATAATTGTAAAATCTTCAAACCCGTCATTATCCGGTGAAAAAGGATTCGGGTCAACCGATATTGAAGCATTTCTGTTTTTATTATCGGTAAAAATACTGTTTGCAGCACCTGGAGTAGCGCCAAATACAGAAACAGATGTACTCCAATTACTGCCCGAATTACCGTCAAGAGCCGGGTTTATTTTTTCAAGTGACTTATTTTTTGTCAAAGAAACATTTCGGTTATGCCATTTATCCGAGTACCAAACCGAATCTATTACATTCCCTTTCAAATCCTTTAATAGTATCAACTCGCCCGTATTTACAAGCCCGAGATTAGTTACATTTAAAACGGTTTTATAACTATAACTATCAAGTCCCTGATAATAGTTCAATGGAAGTGTGTCCGAAATCAACACGAAAAACTCACCCGGTGGAACGAACATGTTTGTATCTGCCAGGCGGTAGAAAGTTTTCTTTTCATCTTCGATACGCCAACCGCCCAGGTTTAGAGTATCATTACTTGCATTATAAAACTCAACAAACTCATTGTTGGAAACATCCGTATCGTACATTATCTCATTAATTATAAGCGAAAATCTTTTATGATCCGGTGCATTAAATACCGAGTTTTCATTACCCGGCGTTGCTCTCAATTTACTTAAAGAAGAAACCCAGTTTGAACTGTCGTTGGATATTTTATCAACATCTACTCTTTCAAGTGAATAACCGTTCCTTCCACCCCAGGCGGATTTATAAACAACGGAGTCTATAACCGCATTCCTGAAATCGTAAATAAAAATACCATCCGTTGTATTTGCAAGTGTTCCGAAATTTGCGACAAGTAATTTCATATTGATTCCTTGATAGAACCCGTGTAATGATGAGTCTTTTGAAACAACAACAAACTCTTTGGGCTGAAGGGAATAATCACTACTAACAAGAAAAGTTTTTGTTGGAGTAGTAAGATAATCGCTCACCGCCCAGTTTTTTAGGTTAACCGGTTCATCCGAGCGGTTGAAAATTTCAAACCATTCCGGTTCATTATTTTTCGGGTCGTACATTATTTCGGTAATTACAATCGACTTCTCTCCGTAACCCGGTTCAATGTATTTTTCAATATAGTTATTGAGTGTATCCTCATCATTTAAGAAAACAACGTTAGCCGCCACAATTACTTTATTCATCAGATTGAGAATAAGCTGCTGAGATTGAATCATTATCGAATCACCCGGATTAAGTGAATAACCGGTTTGTGCAGCAAGCAGACTATCTGCCACATTATTTGAATCGCGATTTGTGTAAAACGAAATTGAAAAGTTTTGTGCTGCTGATGAACCGTTGTTTTTTACGGTTGCAATTATGAAAACGGTATCACCCTCAACCGGACTTTTAGGATTGAAAACAAGATTCGACAGGATTAAGTCATACTCTTTGGGACTAATACTGTTCACTCTACCTGGAGTAGATTGTTCAACATCAATTGATGAGCTCCAATTAGTCGAAAGATTCGACGAGATTGTTTTCTCTTTTCTTTCGAGAGAATACCCTCCGTTTCCTCCCCAGTTGCTATTGTAAAGTACGGAATCGATCACTGCTCCGCGTTTATCTTTTAATACAACTCCGTCAACATCGTTGTTAAATGAGGGGAGATTAATTTTCACAACCTGCGTTGGAATAATACGGTGATAGTTTACAATTGATGAATCTTTGCTCAGCACAAGATATGTTTGAGGCTCGAAGAATACATCTTGTGTTATCTTTGCAGTTGCCGGTGTTGATAAAACATCACTCACCGACCACTCTTTAAGATTGATAACATCGGAGGTTAAATTAAACAATTCAACCCATTCCGGTTCACCACCCGAAGGAGTAAACATAATTTCATTTACTACAATACTTCCAACAGAATAACCGGGTGCAATAGTTGCATAAAAATTATTGTTTGTTGTGTCATCATCTTGTAGATAAACGGCACCAACCATATATCCTTTTTCCGATTGCAAATTTTGAATGGTGTAATTGAATTGATAAACAAGTGAATCGCCCGCTGCAAGATTAACAATTTCCGACCCCGATATTTTCGTATCCGGTATTGAATCAAGATTAGTGTCTTCGTACAACTCAATTATAAATTGAGCATTATTCTTCCCTACATTTTTCACTTTCGTTGAAACTGTAACATTCTCTCCGAATACCGGTGCTGCGGGATTGAAAATGATACGCTCAACTGATATGTCAAAATCTTTTTGAGTCAACGAATTGATATACCCCGGAGTTGCTTTAAACATACTTTTCGATGTTCCCCAGCTTGATGAATCAATTGAGTTTAATTCCGGTTCAATTCTTTCGAGAGAGCGTCCGCTTCCCCCACCCCACCTTGAATAATACTGAAGCGAATCAATTGTTCTATTTAACGAGTCGAGAAGAATAACTTTATCAACATCGTTGTTTAAAGCCGGAAAAGATTTAACAACGAGTTTGGATTGAATCGAATAGTAAGCCCGTATTGAACTATCCTTTGCGATAACCAAAAACTCTCCGGGATTTAACATAACAAGTTCTGTAACAACAACGCTCGTATCATTGTTATCGGCAAGTTTGTAATTTTTTAGGTTGATTGTTTTATCGCTGCCGTTGAATATCTCAATCCATTCCGGTTCCGGTGATGTCGGAGCATACATTATTTCGTTTATTACAATATCCCCTCTTACTTCGTTTACCGAAACACCCAGAAAATTTGTAAGTGCAATATTGTTTGTTGAGTCTTCGTCAATTGATGTTTCGACTACAGCAATATAGTTATTTCGACCTACTAAAAAGCCGGTTACGCTTAATTCAAATATTGAACTATCTAAAGGAGTAAGTCCATTACCGCTAAATTGATTTATCAATTCACCCGGTTGAGGAATCGAATCGGAATTCACATCGTTATAAAATTTGATTACAAAATTTACTGAGTTCTCGACCCCTATGTTTTTAACTATTGCCGTCAAGTTGACTGCTTCACCTATTATTCCGAAGTTCATTTCAGGTTTAAAACTCGAAACGGTTAAATCATTCTCTTTGGGAGTTACTGAATTTTTCCTTCCCGGTGTTGCTTTGTTCATACTTGTAGAGGTCTTCCAGTTTGATGAGGCAACACTTGAAGAATCAGTGTAAATTCTTTCAAGTGATCTACCGCCGGTACTTCCGCCCCAATTTGAAAAGTAGTATAGCGAATCAATAACAACACCCAACGAGTCTTTGAGTACAACCGCATCATCCGTATTGTTAAGAACCGGCAGAGCGAAAACTATTACCGGTACCGGTATTGAGTAATAGTTTACAACCGAAGCATCTTTACTTAAAACGATGAAAGAACCCGGTTGAATAATAATGTCGTCATTAGTAATATTCGCACTGGAGGAGTTATCCGTTACTTTCCACTTTTTAATATTTACATTTGATTCAGTTCGGTTGAATAACTCTATCCATTCCGGCTGCGGTGAAGTTGGAGCGTACATAATTTCATTAATTACTACATCGTTGTAATTAGCACCCGGCAACCCTACTGTAAACGTGAATACTTTTTTATTGTCGAGAGAATCTTCATCTCCGGGAAAGATTATTTTCCCTATAAGTTGATACAACCCGGTATTCAAAGGACCGAAATCATGTGTAGCAGTAATCGAATCCCCCGGTGAAAGATTTGTATATTGCTGTGTAAATAACAACTCATTTGAATTGGCAGTGGAGTCAAAATTAATATCGTTATAAATTTCAACAATGAATGAAACCGCGTTTACTACACCGTTATTCTTTGCCTTTAGATTTATTTCGGCTGCTTCGCCTTGAAGTATAATTGCCGGTGATATGCTGAATGATGTGATGGATAGATTGTTCAAAAGCGGTGAAATGCTGTTACGGTAACCTGGCGTTCCGTTTACTACAAGTGAGTTGCCCCAATTTGTCGGTGAGTTGTCGTTTATCAAAATTTTCTTTTCGTCGGATATTGCGGTACCGTTGTTAGCCGTGTAAGTATAAACTTCAAGCGTATCGTTTGTTGGTGATAAAATCGATACCGGTCTATCCGAAGTATTCGCCATCCCGGAAGTACCGAAAGAGTTGTCGCTTATTTTTAATATCAATGCGGACGATGGAATGATGTTGTTATAAATTCCGCTTACAAAATCGTAATCCCCTTCAAGAATTACGGCGAAGCTTTTAGGGGAAAGAATTGTTCCGCTACCGGCATCAACAATTAAATCTGGATTGGAAGTGTAGTAGAGGATTTTGTACCCGCTTAGGTCAATTGAGTTTGTCTCGCTTGTGTTAAAAAGTTCTATAAACTCGTTGTTCCCCGAAGCAGGGTTGAACATTATTTCGCTTAACGTCAAATCGTTTTGAGAAAAACTTACAAACGAAACAAAGATACTTAATAAAACCGTGTAAATAGATGTTCTTAATGCCATTTTTATTTCTTGTAAATTACGTTATCAAGTTAAAGCCTGAACCGCTAAAATCAAAAAAACAAAGACACTTTAAACCGGCGACAAGGAATTGAAATTACCGCTAAAGAAATTAGCTAAATGTTGTATTTAACTTTCATCCATTCATAAGCAAGATTAATTTCTTTCGTTTTTCGCTCGGCGAGTTCTTTCAACTCATCCCCCAAGCCTTCTACTTTGTCCGGGTGGTACTTGGAAATAACTTCGAGGTATTTTTTCCTGATTTCTGCCTTTGTAAGTCGCCCTTCCAATCCTAAAACTTTTCCGAAGTACCTGGCTTTTTCAAAGTCTGTTGATCTTGAAAAATTAAACTCTTCTCTACTGTTGTATGATTTTTCATACTTCTCGTATTTCTCATAACGCTCATATTTTTCATACTTTTCATACTTAGAGTATGCTTCCTCTTTTGAATCTTTACTATTGCTTCCGCTGCTTTTCTTTTTACCCTTTTGGTTATTAGAAGAATAGTTGCCGACAATTTCCCTTATTGATTTATATAACTTAGATGTGATTCTTCTTTTATTTGTCAAGTAGTCAAGCAAAGCTACATTAAGATGAAACCAGTCGGTAGTTTTTATTTTTGATGCGTTGTCGATTAAATATTCTTCTATTGCAGTAGCCGACAGCATCGGTCTTAGTCTTTGAATCCTTTTATCTTCTATTGTGGGAATGGCTATTCTGAGTAGATGCGAAATCCATGATTCATCCACACTCTTTATAATCAATGTATAAAGAATTAAAAATTCGTGATATATAACTTCCTTCGAGATTTGGTCGAACAAGGTTTGGCAATAGCAGACACACTGCAAATGACCCGATGTTGTAAAAATAAACTCGTTTAAAGTCTGGTCTAAATCAAGATTGAACCATTTATAAAAGGTAGCGTTTGCTGCGTGAACAGTAAATGTGTTTTTAAATTCGATTGAAGGCTTAAAACTGTTATTTAAATATCCTTGTGAAAAATCGGACAAACCTCTTTGAACGCTACCGAGTGCGCCCCAAATCTGCCGGTAGATTTCATCATAGATGTAGTATGCTTCGTCATATTTACCCTGCTCGAATAAATAATCGGCGGCACTCCGCAATTTAGAAATTTGGCTCATTTCAAAGTCCTTGTCAAAATCCCAACTACTTTTTCAGTGAAGTAATTATCAATGTCATATCTCATAATATCAGTATCGAAAATTCTAATGTAAAGTTTAATAAAGAGTAATACTACCGGTCAAAAGATTAAAAGAAAAAGAGAAAAAAGCAACTAACAGAGCCGAAAAGTTTTTGGCTTTATGAAACGAATCACTTCAGCTTTAAGTACCGGAGTTCCTATTAATAATTGAAAAAGATTTGAAGAAATATGATAAGTAGAAAAAGCCGGGGCAGGTTGTATTCCGCCCCGGTTGAATAGTTTACAGTAAGAAACTCATTAAAATACCGGCAGCAACTGCACTACCGATTACACCGGCAACATTCGGTGCCATTGCGTGCATCAGCAAATAGTTTGTCGGGTCATACTTTAATCCCATCATTTGAGAAACCCTTGCACTATCGGGTACTGCAGATACTCCCGCATTACCGATCAACGGATTGATTTTGTTTCCTTCTTTTAAGAATAAATTAATAAACTTAACAAACAATACACCCCCGCACGTTGCAATAATAAAGGAAAGTGCTCCGAGCATGAATATACCGATTGACTGCGGTGTTAAGAAAGTGGTTGCTTGTGTTGACGCACCCACAGTTAAACCGAGCAGTATTGTAATAATATCTATTAACTGCTTTGCGGCAGTATCAGCCAATCTTTTGGTTACACCGCTTTCTTTTAGCAGATTACCAAAGAAAAGCATACCAAGAAGCGGTATTGCACTTGGAGTTATAAAACACGTTAACAATAAACCGATTATCGGGAAAAGAATCTTCTCGAAACGCGATACCGCACGCGGGGGTTTCATTCGTATACGGCGTTCTTTATTGGTTGTTAACAATTTCATTATTGGAGGTTGAATAACCGGAACAAGCGCCATATATGAATAAGCAGAAACCGCTATTGCGCCTAATAGTTCAGGGGCTAATTTAGAAGATAAAAAGATTGCAGTAGGACCATCGGCGCCGCCGATAATCGCAATTGCACCTGCTTGACTAACTGAAAAACCGAGAGCAAGCGCAAGAATATAAGCCCCGAAAATACCAAGCTGAGCAGCAGCCCCGATTAATATCAAACGCGGGTTCGACAAAAGAGTCGAGAAATCCGTCATGGCACCAATTCCAAGGAAAATCAGCGGCGGATATACTCCTTTCACAACTCCGAAATAGAGATAGTTCAGTACGCTTCCTTCCTCGTAAATACCAAGTTGAAGATTAGCGCCTTCCAGGAACGGGATGTTTCCGACAAGAATTCCGAAGCCGATAGGAACAAGCAGCATCGGTTCATACTCTTTTTCGATAGCAAGGTATATAAAAATTAATCCGACGCAAATCATTACTGCGTGCCCTACAGTAAAATTTGCAAAGGCAGTAAAAGTAAAAAACTCTTCTACCCCGTGGATAAAAAATTCAAAAATAGCACCCATTATTATTCTCCTATCTGGATAAGGACATCACCTTCTAAAACAGAATCTCCGGTTCTAATTTTAACCGAAGTAATCGTCCCTTCTTTATCGGAGTTAATATTGTTCTCCATTTTCATAGCTTCGAGCACTATTAATCTGTCGCCGACTTTAACTTTATCTCCTTCTTTCACATGAACGCTGAGAATAACGCCGGGTAAGGGCGACTTAATATTTCCTGCACCTTTGGCTTCCATCGGTTTGCTTGTTTTGGCAGTTGATGGTTCCGATTCTGTTGACGGTGTAACAACCGATCTAACTAATTTCGGAGTTTTCGGCTGTTGAATTTTTTTATCTATTTCAACTTTGTATGTAGAACCATTCACTTCAATTTCGGCAATATTATCCTCTACGTTTTTAACATTAACTTCGTAAGGATTACCGTGTATAACAAATTTAAATTTTTTCATAATCTTTTCCGTTATTTTATCTTGGTATTTGCCGCAGCCCGTAGATTTTAGAACTCCACGGCGAATAAGTTCGCGACACTTTTTTTATTGTTAATACAGTATTTTCAAAATCATGAATCTCCGAAAGATATAAATGGAGTGCCATACCGATAGCAGCATTTACATCACCGGAAATATCAATCTCTTTTTCAATTTCATCGGCTGATTTTCCTTCTTTCTGAAGATTTTTTTTCAGTTTAAGATTAATCAACTTTGCAACATTAAAAAAAACTATATAAAGAAGAAGTAAGGATAAAAATACAATCCCCATCCCGATAACAGCCATACCAACTCCTATCGGGTCGAGGTGATGAATCACTTCCTGTACCTTCTTTGCTCTCTGAGGATCAGAGACCGCTTGCAAGAAAACTCCTAAAAATCCAATCATTATTAAGCCTCTTTCTTACAATGGAATATTTGAATGTTTTTTAGGCGGATTGGTATCCTTTTTAGTAGCGAGTGATTGTAACGCCCTTATAATTCTGAACCTTGTATTTCTTGGTTCAATTACGTCATCAATGTAGCCGTACTTGGCAGCAACATAAGGAGTAGCAAATTTGTTCTTGTACTCTTCTTCTCTTTGAATAAGAATCTTCGTCCTTTCGTCTTGATCCGTAATTTGACTTAATTCTTTTTGATGTAGTATTTCGATTGCTCCGCGCGGACCCATAACAGCAATTTCTGCAGTAGGCCATGCATAGTTAATATCGCCTCTTAAATGCTTTGAGCTCATCACATCATAAGCGCCTCCGTAGGCTTTTCTAAGAATAACCGTTACTTTAGGTACGGTAGCTTCTCCATAGGCAAATAAAAGCTTGGCACCATGAATAATAATTCCGCCGTATTCCTGTGCTGTACCCGGAAGGAAACCCGGGACATCAACTAATGTAACAATAGGAATATTGAATGCATCACAAAAACGTACAAATCTTGCGGCTTTTCTTGAGGAATTAATATCGAGTACACCCGCAAGATAGCTCGGTTGGTTGGCAACTATACCTACCGGAATTCCGTTGAAGC
>DAIRET010000304.1:0-1977 GCA_036795455.1 Ignavibacteriaceae bacterium | reverse complement strand
TATAAAATGTTGTTCAGAATATCAAAGATACAATTTTTTGAAAGCAATTCACAACATTATAGCTTTTCTTTCTTGTTGCCATAGTGTTGTTCAGAATATCAAAGATACAATTTTTTGAAAGCAATTCACAACTTACTATATTTGCATCGTGTTACTACTGAAGTTGTTCAGAATATCAAAGATACAATTTTTTGAAAGCAATTCACAACTTTTCAGGCATATCAGCCGACCATTCATTAGTTGTTCAGAATATCAAAGATACAATTTTTTGAAAGCAATTCACAACATTTGTTCTCCGATACTTGTAATTCTTAAGTTGTTCAGAATATCAAAGATACAATTTTTTGAAAGCAATTCACAACTTAAGGATAATTATGAAGTTCACAAACAGGGTTGTTCAGAATATCAAAGATACAATTTTTTGAAAGCAATTCACAACTGTTTAGGATAAAGATAAAGACGGCAATCAGTTGAACGTACCAAAGCCGGGCGACGATTATATAGTCGATGCCGTGCGGTATGTGATATTAAATGAGGTGATAGGGCGTAACAAAAATAAAGTAGATATAACAGGAATATTTTATCAAAGATTTTCAGCGGAAAGCCTTATTTCATCAGCAATTGTAAGAAGTGCATTTTTGAGCTCTTTTCTTTCTTTATCCGTAAGTTCATTGGGTTTACCGTTATTGAGATTACCACGCAGTTTATTATGTAGCCAAGAGCGGGATTTACCAAAGAAACGTTGAGCCAAATAAGATACGGAAAGAAAAGCAGGAACAGCACCTAATTTGTCAGCCGTACTTTCGGGCGGAAACTCAAAGAATGTTTCAAAACGAATATCCTCGTCTATAGCATTCCAATGCACACCGTTACGCATAAAACGATAGTCGTTGCGCTCCTCGTCCGTAGCACGTGCCAAACGTGGAGAGCAGGATAACGGTAAACGTCCAATCTTACCCGACTCGGTGTGAAGATGGGCGTATTGATTGTCAAAAGTGATTTTAATTGCTTGCATATTGATTAATCTTTAAGTTCATTCCAACGGTCGATAATTACTTCACGATTTTCTATAATAGCTTGGCGTACTTTCTTTAATTCAGATGCGGTTAAACCGTTATTTTCACGTAGCTCTATTTCAGGCACAACATTAAAAACAGCATCACCCGATGAGCCTTCAACATGGATGTGGATAAGTTCGTGGTCTAACAAAAAAAAGAAAAATCGAAAACCGTAACTAAAAAATAAAGTAGGCATAATGATAAACTTTTTAACATCGCAAAAATAATAAACATTTGTATATTACGCAAATATTTTCAATAAAATAATGACACTCGAAAAAATCAATAAATTAGAAATAGCCGAAAGGATAGAGGCATTAAAGAAACGCATTGCCACGCTACCCAACACTGGAGAATTACTATCTGGTTGGGACGCTGACAAGCACGATGTAATGCTTGAGAGCAAGCGACCAAAAGTTGTTCAGAATATCAAAGATAGATTTTTTAAAAGTAATTCATATCACCATCATCCGAACGCTTTTTTATCTGTTTGCCTATTATTTCTTATTTCTCTTTTCGATTGTTTTTTGCGTTGTTTTTAGGTTTTCCAGGTAAGCTTTTTCCACAGGTGACAGTGTTTTCACTTGGTATTTCCGGTATTCAGCTTTTGCTTTATTTATCGCCTTTTGGTGACTTATGGTTCCGGCATTTTGCAATAGGCTTTCGCCCGTGGCAGAAAGTACGTTATCAAGCTGTGTGACGTAGTCTCTCATATACATCGGTTTTCGTTTCATTGCTTGTATCTCTGCGAAATCGAAGTACCCTGACACTAAACTATTCAAGATTTTTAGTTCATCTTCGCTTAAGTAATTTTTGGCAATGACAATATCTTTCATTGTAGGTTGTTCGCCGGGAAATACGGTTAATCCCATAAACGGTTTTTCGCTATCGGCACGGTTGTATATAATTTCGGAAGCCG
>DAIRET010000303.1:0-1988 GCA_036795455.1 Ignavibacteriaceae bacterium | reverse complement strand
GGCTTCTTATCTAAGCAACCTCTCTGCTAAGATTTCTTGCATGTTTCTTCTTCCGTCCAATACACAATGCACGTAAACTATATTATCTATTATTTCGTAGATTATTCTATATGGTTTAAAGTGAATTTCGAGGAATCTTTTAATACCCGTATTCTTTAGTTCTTGAGGAATGTGTCCTCTTGCGTGTAAACTCTCAAGATTTTTATAGGTTTTTTCAAGGTTGTTGAGAAGTATTTCGGCGTTCCCGGGTGAATCATTAAAGGCAACGAAGTTAAAGATTTCAATCATATCCCGCTTTGCCAGCGGGTCAATAAGTAATTTGTATTTCATGTTACTTAATACCGAGTTGCTGCCGTATTTCGGAGAAAGTTTCTTTTATCCCTTTTGCTTTTTCCTTTTCGATATTCTCGCTGCTCATCGATAATATTTTAAGTAATGCCAGAGTTTCCTGGTTCTTTTCATAAGTCTTGATATCCTGAACAATGGCTTTTGCTTCACCGTTTTGAGTGATTACAAAAGTCTTTTGATTTTTATTAGCTTCTTCGATAAGCTGTGCAGCGTTTGCTTTCAGGTAACTTATTGATTTTACGGATTCACTTAATTTCATATCTTTCTCTTTTTAACGGACTAAATATAGTCTTTAAATAGTTTTAACACAAGAATAAAAATGTATGTTGAGTACTCCTGTTAATAAACTGTGGCATTTAGGATTTGCATTCGAGCGGAGAAGATTAACACACCTCGAATGAAAAAAACCATTCACGCTTTTTAACCAGTTATTTCTTTATTAATTTTCACAAAACAATTTTGGAGATTATTTATATGAGCAGCTATAATCAACTCAACCGCCGTGAATTCGTTAAAATACTTTCGGCAACCGGGGCAGGCTTTGCACTTGCACCGTACATGCCTAAGTTTTCATTTGCTAAAACATTCTCATCAACTAAACCGAAAACGAACATAGAAGATGCTCTCAAATACCCGCGGAATGAAAACTCAATGCCCGGTTTGTATCCCGGTAAAGTAATCCAGGCAATTGATGAAAAGTCTGTAGTTGATAACCAATTCAACCAAAAAGTTATTGATGATATGGTTGAGAAAGCTATGCTTAAACTTACCGGCAGAGACAACATCTCCGAAGCATGGAATACTTTTGTTAAACCGGGTGAGATAATCGGGCTGAAATTAAATCCTGTTGCCGGTAAAGAATTATCAACAAGTCTTGAGATAGTCCGTTCAATAATCAAACAACTTGAAACTGCCGGAATATCGAAACAAAATATTGTAATCTGGGATAGAAGAGAGTTCGAACTGCATGAAGTCGGTTTTACAGAAGAGAATTTCCCCGGCATTAAAATAACCGGTACCGAAAGAAAAGATAAAGCAGGTTCTTTCTACAATAAAGACGGAGTATTATACAGCGAAGAAATGATCGACAAAGATTGGTATTACCGTGCCGAGTGCGAAGACAAATATGACGAAGAAACCCTTCCTTACATGGTGAACGAAGGGGAGTATTCTTATTTCACAAAGATTATAACTAAAGATGTTGATAAGATTATAAATGTTCCAATTCTAAAAAATGCGGGTGCTTCGGTTACAATCTGCATGAAGAATCTTGCTTACGGAAGCATCACAAACACCGGGAGGTTGCATAAAGAACTATGGTCTGAGACCTCGGCAGAGGTGTGTGCATTCCCCCCGCTACGTGATAAAGTTGTTTTGAATATCGTTGACGGAATCAAAGGATGTTTTGACGGCGGTCCGGGCGCTAATCCGCAATTTATAATGAACTTCAATACAATACTTGCGGGAACCGACCCGGTTGCAGTTGATAGAGTCGGTTATGAAATAATTCTTAAAGAAAGACTTGAAAGAAAAGTTCAGGAGAAAGAATCTCCGCGAGGCAGAAAATTTATGGAACTCGCTCAAGACCTTCAACTTGGTGTGGCTGATATTGAAAAGATTGAGTGGGAGAAGGTTGTTCT
>DAIRET010000302.1:0-1988 GCA_036795455.1 Ignavibacteriaceae bacterium | reverse complement strand
CCCCAACGAAACAACTACTTCCGGTTCTCTACTATGCTCATCCAGTATTGAGCTTTCAAGTTCCCTGAAAAATTTTTCTCCTTTTGATTTGAAAATCTCTGTAACTTTCATTCCTGTTCGTTTCTCGATTTCCGAGTCGATGTCATACGAATTCCACCCGATTGTATTAGCTACAATCGGACCGAGTGTACTTTTACCCGAGCCCATAAAACCTGTTATATAGATTCTTGATATCTTCATAAGTCGAAATGGTACGATACACTCAAAAAAAAGAGAATTCCTTCAATATTAATTTTTGAATCGAATTCATCCTGAGGGATAAAGACGGTTCTTCCTTCAAAATTAACTTCTTTATTATTATACCTATTTGTAACAGTAAACTGCGGATCACGGAACTTCATTCCGCCGTTAATTGATAAGTTACTTAATAATAAATACTCTGTTAGAATTCCAACATGAATTCCGTAAGCAAATTTCCGTTTAATATTGGAAATCGAAGCATCACCGAATTTTCTGATATGATTGCCATAATAAAAACCGGAGCCGCCGAATATGTAAAAACGAAACATGGTTGTAGAGAATGCTAATTTGTAATATAGAGAAAGTTCAATGGGAATCACTTCAAAGCCGTCATCCACCGGGATTGTCTCTGTATTACCGTTACTTATTACTGTTAAATTATTTTCCTTCTGGGTTTTACTTATGTATTCTACATTAAATCCTAAAAGCAGGTCGGATGTTAATGAATACTTTACCTCAGCACCGGCATTAAATATATCTTCAATTATGAATGAACTATTCCTTATTCCCGGGTCGGATGCATTGGGGTATAAATAGACTTTAGCTGATGTTGTATAGTTTCCTGAAAGAGTAATTGAAAACCTGTTGACCTGTGCCAACACAGAAGTCGAAATCAGCAGTGATAAAAACAGACTTTTCATTGTACCGGTTTTTTATTATTCTCTACTTAAGGCTTGATTGATTACTTTAAAATAAAAAACCCTCTATCCTCTGAAAAGAAAATAGAGGGGGTGTTAAATTAAAACTTATTAACGTCCGAAGAACATGTATCGTTTATCAACAATGTCAGCATCTTCTTTAATTTTTACCAGCCACTGATTTAAGAAAGTAGATTTCTTTTCCTGCAGAAGGTTATCTCTTAACATTGTTCTTTGAGCTTCGTACAAGCGGTTATCAAATTCATTTTTCTTTATAACTTTAACCAAAAAATAACCTCTGAAACCTTTAATCGGTTCCGATACCTGGTTTAACGGCAATGAATATGCGGATGCACTGAAGTTGTATTCCATACCAACTTTCGGTATACTACCGCTTGTAGTAAATTCGCCTGTAGTATCAATTCTTGCTTTAGGATAATAAGTCAATGCTTTGGAGAAATCAGAACCTATTTTTCCTTTAAGGTCTAAAGCTATTGACTTGGCTTTTTCATATTTCTTCTCTTTAATAACCAGAGATTTGATTTCTTCTTTAACGTCATCAAACTTTTTAACGCCCGCTTTAGTAGCTTCGGAAATCATGAAAACTACATACCCTGAAGGAATTTTAAATACAGGGCTTACAGTGTTTAAACCATTTTCAAAAGCATACCTGATTATAGATTTGTTGTAACCGATTCCCGGTACAGCCGTAGCATCTTCATTAAAAGGAGTTGATTCCTGAACCTGGTACTGAAGCGTTTCTGCTTCTTTGTCAAATCCGTTTTTATCTGAAAGGTAAGCAAAATCGTTAGCTTTATTATAGATCTCATCCCTTGTCATTGCGGAAGGTTTTATTTCGTTAGATATTTTTTCCACAATATATTTCTTATTGGATTTGCCGGTAACTTTAATGATATGATAGCCGTATGAACTTTTAACCGGTTTTTGAATCACATTAACAGCACCGTTGAAAGATGCGTGTTCAAATTCTTTTAACATTTGACCTTTCCCGAACCAGCCCAAATCTCCACCATTCTTTGCGCTGCCGGG
>DAIRET010000102.1:0-10199 GCA_036795455.1 Ignavibacteriaceae bacterium | reverse complement strand
GAATGTTTCAACCAAAAAATACTAAATTCTGGCGAACCTTTTGCGTAATATCCAGCGGTTCAACCCGACTGCCTTTTCGCATTCGGCAGTTTTAAAATTTTTGGCTTTGTAGTTCCGTGTTAAGTTTTTGTTCTAAGTAGTTCTATTAAATAACATTGTTGCAAACTGCACTTTCAAAGAAAGATAAGTGTCCCATTGGGACTAAATCTTTGGCTTTGCCGTTTTAATCTGTATTGCTGTTATGGGCGGCGGATTATCGGCAGTAAATTTGAAAAGAAGGTCTCACTTTTTTAGGTGAAATAATACAATAAAGATGTTATCTTTTTTGTATTCAAAATGCTTAATTAGAAAGGAGTCCTTTTATGAAGAATATTCAAAAATACTCTTCCGAAAGAGAAGATTAAAGAGAGTTTGTTAAACTGCATAAGCAGAAAAGCATTAAGTAAATAAAAACAAATAAAACGGTGAAAATGAGACCGAAGGGTCAGGCTAAAAAGGGAATTAATGGATTGTCATCCAAAGGAATACTTTTTATCTCTGCTTTCATTGTAATAGACAGCTTCGCAATACTTACTGAAAAATGTATAACGTTTTCTAAATGGTTCGAATGAAATGTAAATTAATCACGGTTGCTCTATTATTGTTAATTACAAATGTGATTAATTGTCAATCATATTCAAAGGATAGTTTACGAACTCTATATATATATTCCGGGGTTGGAATTTATGAGTGGTTTAATATTGGAGTTGGGTACCAGCTTAATAATCAATTCTCAGTTTCATTAAAACATGCAAATACCTGGGTCTCCGGTTCTGGTTGCAGTTATCTATTTCCGCCCAATGCCGGCGGTTTAGCGTGTGAAATAAAGTATTATAAAGACATCTGGATATTTAATAATATATCGGCAGGGTACATATATTTTCTTTACGTACCAAATGAATATGATATGAGCTACGGAATAAATCCAAAAGGAGGGGGTTTTGAATTTAATCTTGGTAATGAAAGAATAGAAAAAAGAATCCCCGGCGGGTTGCAAATCTATTGGTCTGTTGGTATAGGTATAAATTATAATAAGGCATATTCGGCGACATTAGTTATGCCATCGGCTAAAATCGGTATTTATTATAATTTGTTTTAAAATAAGTAAAAGTAAGCGTAACCAATATTAATCGCCCCCCCCCCTTCTATCCCCTATTTTCAATGTTGTATTTCAGCCGGACAAACAATATTTTTTGTCAGCAATAAATTATTTTTCATTAAACGGATAATTAAGAGTGAATGAATTAAAACTTGCCGACTGGTGGCAAACCGACGATAACGGTAAAATACTTTGTACTCTTTGTCCCCGCTACTGCACAATAGGCGAAGGACAGCATGGTTTCTGTTACATCCGTAAAAATATCGACGGAAAGTTATACTCACTCGGTTACGGCAGACCAACCGGATTCGCAATTGACCCGGTAGAAAAGAAACCGCTTAATCACTTTCTGCCCGGGAGCGAAATTTTAAGTTTCGGTACAGCGGGGTGCAACCTCGGATGCAAATTCTGCCAGAATTGGGCAACGAGTAAAGCGAAAATCGATGAATCGAATTCACTTCACGTAACCCCGGAAGGAGTTGTAGAGATTGCATTAAAAAACTCAACTTCATCAATAGCTTTTACATATAACGACCCGGTAATATTCGGAGAATATGTAATCGATATTTCAAAACTTGCAAAAAGTGAAGGAATAAAATCGGTAATGGTAACAAACGGTTACATCGACAAAGAAGCAAGAAAAGAAGTCTTCCGTTTTGTAGATGCAGCAAACGTTGACTTAAAAGCATTCACTGAAGATTTTTATTTCAAACTTACATCCTCACACTTGAACGATGTACTTGACACATTAACCTGGCTAAAGAATGAAACATCGGTCTGGTTTGAAATTACTACGCTTCTTATTCCCGGTGAGAACGACTCCACCGATGAATTAAAAGCTATGGTAAGCTGGATACTTGAAAATCTTGGTGATTCCGTTCCGGTTCACTTTACTGCGTTTCATCCCGATTTCAAGATGCGGGATTACTCAAGAACTCCACACTCAACATTAACTACTGCAAGAAACCTCGCCATGTCCGGAGGAATAAAGTATTGTTACATCGGTAATGTTTACGATACTGCGGGACAAACAACTTACTGCCCGGAATGTAATACACCGCTTATTCAAAGAGACTGGCATGCAGTAATTAACAATAAAATGGATAAAGAGAGATGCTCTAAATGCGGGGCAATCATTGCCGGGGTATTCGGGTAATTTTTTTTCCCGGGTGCAAATATTTTAAGGAATTTTTCCATCTTCCCTTGCACATTTAAAATAATTGAGTAATTTTCGCACGGAAGCAGAAAATTTTTTACTAATTTCCTCTATTCTTATAATCTTCCCTTACTCATCCGACTTATTTCGCCTGGGCAAGTGCGTTCGTTTGTTCGTATTTGGTTCTTTTTAATTCGGGTAAAATCCCTAATAACTTGTAATTCCTTTAACTCAATGAAAGGTTGATTTATGAGCGGTTCGAATGAATTTAATTTCGGTGAATGGAAATCATTTTTTACAATAGTTGTTTTCCTACTTGTTTTTGCATTTACATATTTATTTTTGCATGAGTTAATCGACGGAGAAGCATATACAAGGCTTTCCGACGAAGATAAAACTACGCTTACTCTAATTTTAAGCGAATCCCCTCCTAATGCAATCGATACACTTCAAAGTAAAACCGCCCGTACTGCGGCATTAAACTACATGGTGAAAAAACTTTCGCCGAAAGATACTACCTCTTTCGTAAAACAATACTCGTCATTAAGCAACAATAATTTAATAGCAGTTCTTCCCACTATTGCAGTAAAAACAGAATCGTACTTCTGGCTTGCCGGCAGCAGTAAATATGTTGAAGTAATCTTCTGGTCTATATTCGGAGTTCTTGCAAGTCTTCTCTACTTCTCTTCGGAAGCAATACGGTACGGAAAATTTAAAGAAGAAGAAGTATCTGTTTATTTTGCGAAAGTATTCTACGCTCCTTTAATTGCCCTTATAATTGTATTCAGCTATAAAACACTCACATCAAGCAGTAATATCAGTTTTGATGATTCATCACTTGAGCTGCTTGTTTTCTCATTTCTTCTCGGTTTCTTTTCAGGCAGAGCAATCGAGCTATTAAATAAAATCAAAGAAGTTATACTTCCGGGTAAAGATCAACCAGCCGAGGATGATACAGGCAAAGTAACTCTTACAGGGAAAGTATTCTTCCCCGCTGAAGAAATCGATTTCACTTTATCCAAAGGAACCGTAAAACTTATCGCTTCAGTAGATGGAAAAGAGATTCAAAAATGCGATACAAATGAGATGGGAGTCTATTTCTTCAGGAATGTTTCACCCGGCATTTATAACATTGAAGCCGGTATAACATTACCTGACAACGTTACATGTTCTTCATCAATTACAAATATCAACCTGAAAAAAGAAAACCCTGTATCAATTGAAAATCTTGAATTGAAAAAAGAAAACAATAACTAAAGAAGGAGCTAATCATGGCATCAATTTCTTTAACCGATACTCTTAGACAAGAGTATGACAATCTTTTCAACACATGCATAATAATCCCGTCTAAAGCAGGTGTTGTTGAATCCATTATAAATAATATTAACAATAATAAATCACGGTACGAAGCAGTTTCAAATTTGTTGAATGTCCCCTGGTACTTCATTGCCGTCATTCATAATATGGAATCGTCGTTAAATTTCAACAAGCATCTTCATAACGGGGACCCGCTTACAGGGAGAACAACTCACGTCCCCGACGGCAGACCGAAAGCAGGAAATCCTCCTTTCACGTGGGAAGAAAGCGCTTCGGATTCTTTACAGATGATGAATTTACATAAGTGGGAAGAGTGGACACTGCCGGGTATTCTTTTCAAACTTGAAGAATACAACGGGTGGGGTTACAGGAAAAAGCATCCGCATATTTTATCGCCTTACCTTTGGAGCTTTTCGAATCATTACTCAAAAGGGAAATACATTGCAGACGGAACGTGGTCGGAAACTGCAGTTTCTAATCAATGCGGTTCCGCAGTAATTTTACGCAGGATGCTTGAACTTGGTGAATTGAAAATTCAGCAGACTACCGTAGTACCGAGAATCAAAGAGAATGTACTTAAGTATTCGGCAAAGAAAATTCCTTTTGGAGAAGAGCTGCAGGTATTCTTAAACAAATTCCCCGGGATTTTTGTAAAAGTTGATGGTGCGCCGGGAGAGAAAACATCGGACGCAGTAAAACAAGTTCTCGGATTCTACCTCAAAGGAGATCCGAGAGAATAGATAATTAATCACAAATTTATTGGAGGTTCTATGGCAACAAAAGGTAATGTTTCGTTTAATCCACAGGGTGGTCCCGTGATGCTTGAAATATCAAGCGGGTACAGTACCACCGGCTCTTTTATACTCTCCACCGCAAAGAAAGGCGAGTATGATTTTCATGAATTCGGAAGCGGTCGTGTTGACGATAATATCCGGGATTTCTTTCTTATTCCTATACCTTTACAAGAATTACCAAATTATATTCTGGTTGTGAATGGTAAGTATGGTCCGGCACCCGGGCATCAACAAATAAGAATCGAATACACATTTACCCAGGATTCAAAAGTACTTTCAGTTATCCCCGATACCTCAGAAAAGATTGAAGAGACTACGAACGAGTTTTTTTTGAGATTTACAAATTTCTTTGACTTTAAAAATGGAGAGTGATATATGAAAAGATTTTTGTTCATCTGTGTCATTCTCTCTTTTCTTGCATTCCCACAAGAAAAAGAAATTCCAAGTCCAACCAGTTTTTCTATACCCTCATCCCCTGCTTTTGATTTACTTGGGGTTAGCCCTTCAAAGGTTAATAAACCGGGATTTTTAAAGGACTTTAAAATTGACTGGTTGATAAACAAAAGTACTTTAGCCCCGGATATTGCAATTGATGTTCAGCCCGTGTGGTTAATCTATTTCAAGAATATGGATAGAAATAGTTACTTAAATACCGGGTATGTCTTAAAACAGTTATCAACTCTATCGTTGTCGGTTGCGAATACAAAGAAAGACAGCATAAAATCAATTGCGTTATCTGTAAAAGTTAATTTGTACCGGGAATATGATCCGATTGCTGATTACGAATTAATAAAAACACTTAATCCAGATGATGATACTAAAACGAAAGATATCTTAAGACTGAAAACTAAAATTGAGGCGCAGTTACTATTTGGGTCCAGTGATATTCAGAAAGACTCACTTGAAAAAGAGCTTAAGAAGTATGAAGCAATGTTAAAATATCTTGATGATGAAGCTAAAGCTGAGGCAAAAAAATATAGTGAAACTTTAGAGAAAAAGAACTGGAATAAAGCTTCAATTGATCTTGGATACGGAAGAATAGAGAACTATTTGTCCGGTAATCTGGATAGTCTCAGCTTCTTTAATGGTGGTAATGGGTTATGGATTAGCGGTGCTTTCGGTGTCGGAGAAGAAATTCTTCTGAGTGGAATGGGAAAATATATTAGAATGAATAGTATTGATTCATATTTTGCAGGTGCTAATTTCCGCTATGGAAGCAGCGACTTTAATTTCTTTATTGAATATGTTTATGAAAGTCAGAATAAAGTGAATAGCTCAATTATTAGTTATGGAGGTGATTATAGATTAAATAAAAACCTTCTAATTCAATTTGGGCTTAGTACTGTGTATTCAAAAGATTTAATATTGAAGAATCTGAAACCGATAATTAATGTAAGCTGGGTATTCGATTAACGGTTCAATTTACTCATACCGGTTAACTATATACCGGTATGAGTAAGAATAAAACAAACATGTTATTCTCCGTTAGAAGATTAACATCCAGAGGACGTAGTCAAGTATCAATATCATTGCTGCAGATAGAACGAATGAGCGGATTGTAGAAAGACCTACTCCTTCGGCACCGCCTTCGGTTCTTAAACCGATATGGCATCCGAGTAAAGCAGTTACTCCTCCGAAAAATATAGTTTTTATTAACCCGGCAAAGAAATCGTAAATAATAAAGTACCTTTTTACCGATTCAAAAAAGACGGCATAAGAAACATCCATAAAATAGTTGGAGACAATGTACGCACCTCCAACAGCAATTACATTTGCAAAAATAACTATCAACGGCATCATAATTATTGAAGCAATAAATCTCGGCATTGCAAGGTAGCGTATCGGGCTGATAGCCATTGTTTCAAGAGCATCAATTTGCTCGGTTACTTTCATAGTTCCCAATTCGGCAGCAATAGATGCACCTACGCGTCCTGCAATAACGATTCCGGTTAATACAGGTCCAAGTTCAGTTATTATTGCACGGCTTGTAGCAGCACCGAGAAAAGACAAAGGTGCAATTCCTTTTAATTGATAAGCAGCCTGCCACGAAGCAACAGCCCCTGTAAAAACCGCTATTATCATCACAAGGGGAAGCGAATTAACACCGATATGTTCCATCTGGAAGAGAACGAGTTTCCTGCTCTTATATATTTTGGGTGTTGATTTGATTATTCCCCAAAGAAGAAGGGATATTTGTCCTATTTCTTCGAATATATTTAAAGTAGTTCTACCGAGTTTTGATAAAAACCTTGAAATCAAAATATTACTTTCATTTTTATTGATTCAAAAGTAACAAAAATATTCGAGTTGAGAAAGATAATCACCTTAATCACAATTGACTTTACTTCTCTGCAACGATAAGCATTTCATACTCATTTACCGTAAGTATATCGTTTCTACTAAAGGCACCAAGACTACAACCGAATATTTCTACTTTCTTAAAACCTACCGATTTAAGAAGCCATGTCATCTCGGAAGGGACATAATACCTTTCTGTACATTCAATCGAATTAACATTACCATCATCATCCGTAACTTCAATTGTAGAGATATCCCTGAAAGTCATTAAATCAAAATTATTAACAACTGAAAAAACACCGGCGGGGTTTTCGTTTATTAAATCCTTTACCTGATGATATAGAGGATACAACCCGTTTAAAGTAGTTAGGATCAGTTTACCGTTTTCTTTCAATGCGCGGGATGCACTTTGAAGTATACTGTAATTCTTGTCATCATTCTCCATCAGCGGGAATCCCCCTTCACATATTGATAATGCAATATCAAACTCTTGATTAAATTTTAGATGGCAAGCGTCTGCCCGGTGAAATTCTACTTTCACTCCCGCTGATGCTGCTTTCTCTTTTGCCCTATTTAATTGATTCTCCGAAAGATCAATCCCGGTTACTATATAACCTCTTTTTGCTAGTTCAATTGAATGCCTTCCGGTTCCGCAGCCGATGTCAAGTATCAACTTCGTTTTATCATAACCGATTTCTTTTTCAATAAAATCTACTTCACCTACTGTGCCTCGAGTAAAAGTTTCTTTGTCGTAAGTTTCGGCGTAATTTGTAAATAGTTGTTCATACCATTGTTTCATTTTGTATCCTAATATGTTGTAAAACCAGTTAATGTTTCCAGAATGACCTTGAAAAGATAATTAAAATTGTAAAAAGTTCAAGCCTGCCCAACAACATTAGGAAAGAGAGAATCCACTTTCCTCCGTCCGGGATATTGTAGAAGTTGTATGCGGGTCCTACGGTTCCAATACCGGGTCCAACATTTCCGATACAAGTTGCTGCTGCACCAATTGCCGAAATAAAATCAACACCGAAAAAGCAGAGAGCAATTGAACCTGCAACAAAGATAAAAATATAAAAGAGAAAGAATGCAAGTACATTAAGAATTATTTCAGGTTTAACCGAAACATTATTAAACCTGACCGGAATAATCGCTTGAGGATGTATAAGTCTTCGTAGTTCAAGCAAACTATTTTTATATAAAAGCAGATGGCGTACAATTTTAATTCCGCCGCCTGTAGAGCCTGCACACCCGCCGAAGAATAATAAAACAAAGAATACTATTTGCGCAAAAGGAGCCCACAATTCGTAATTAGCCGAAACAAAACCTGTTGTTGTAATTAGTGATACAACATGAAACAGTGATAACCGGAAAGAGTTTTCAACTCCGAATGAACTGTTAATGATTAAAAGCAGGAATACAACCAAAGTAAAAAATAGAATCAGCTTCCAGTAAAAACTGAATTCCTCATTTTGTTTGAGTACTGAAAATTTTTTATGAAGAAGATAATAATGAATATTAAAATTAACCCCGGCAGCAAACATGAAGAAAATGATTACGTAATGAATAAATGGGGAATCGTATGCTTCAATGCTTGCCTGTTTTGTAGAGAACCCTCCTGTAGCCATAGTTGTAAAAGCATGATTAACGGCATCAAATAAACTCATCCCTCCGATTGCAAGTAGTAAAGCCTGGGCAAAAGTAAGTAAAACATAAATTCCCCAAAGCCGTTTCGCTGTTTCTTTAATTCTCGGGTGAATTTTATCTTTTGTTACTCCGGGTACTTCTGCAATGAATAGCTGCATTCCACCGATTCCCAGTAAAGGAAAGATTGCGAGAGAAAGAACTATTATTCCCATTCCGCCAAGCCATTGCGTCAGGCTTCTCCACAAAAGCAGTCCGGCGGGAACCGATTCAATATCATTTAATATTGATGCACCTGTTGTGGTAAAACCAGATACGGTTTCAAAAAAAGCATTAGTATAATTTGGAATAACACCGGAAATAACAAAAGGTATCGCTCCCATAAGGGACATACTTAACCATCCGAGCGAAACTATTAAGTAACCCTCTCTTTTTTTTACCTCATCATTGGAATTCAGTTTTGTTAAAAAGAATAGAATTAAACCCAATATCGAAATCGAACCGCCTGAAATTAAAAGCGGTAACACATCATTACTGCCCATTAAAATAGAAGCTGAAATACAGCCGAGAATGAAAATCCCTTCTAAAACCAGGAGGAAGCCGATAATGTGGAAAACTACTTTAAAGTTGATCATTAGATAAAATATTGTTCAATTTGTACCGAGGCACCGGGTAAAGTAAAAACAACAACCCTGTCTTTTGCTTTTATTTGAGTATCACCCAATGCAATAAAAGACTCTTTATCTCTAATTATACCGCCGATGATTGCATTTTTCGGGAAATGCAAATCTTTTACTTTTAGTTTGGTAGCTTTTGAATTCGGGGCTACTACAAATTCAAAAACATCTGCATCAATACCGTGTAGAGTCTCGAAAGAGACAGGTTTCCCTTTACGAACAAAACGGTAAATACTATTTATAGCAATCAGTTTTTTATTTATCAACGCATCCAACCCGATAGTTTGAGTAAGCGGTATGTAGTCAACTTTATCAACAAGGGCAATAGTCTTTTTAACTCCGAGATGTTTTGCCATTAAACAAGTAATAATATTCGTTTCGGAATCATCTGTAACGGCTACAAAAACATCCATGTCGATTATTCCCTCTTGAGCAAGAAGATCGAGGTCTCTACCATCACCATTAATTACAAGGGTATTGTTAAGATAATCAGCTAACTCAAAACTTTTTTCTTTATCCGACTCAATTAATTTTATGTTGAGATCGTTTTCAAGAAGTTTTGCAGTAAGCCTTCCAATTTTGCTTCCGCCGAGTATCATCATGTTTTCAAAACGTAAATCTGATTTACCCGATAATCGTAGAATCTCTTCGTTCCCTTCCGGTTTCGTTATTATAAAAACCTGGTCGTTAGGGAGTAATTTATCGTTACCTGAAGGGATAACGGTTCTGATTCCGCGGTAAATTGCGACGATTCTAAAATCAAAACCGGGATACTCGATTGCAATTTCTTTAAGTGATTTATATGCAACCGGTGCAGTTTTATCGATCTTAATTCCAATTAGTGCAAGTTTACCGTTTTCAAATTCGATTACATCCGAAGCAGCAGTACGTTTTTTTTACTTAACTGTTTCGAATGCAGCCAGTTCTTCAGGGTAAAGCAAATAATCAATACCGAGTTCGGCAAAATCAACCGAACAGCCGGAAGAGACATATTCACCGGTCGACACACGAGCCACACAAGTTTTAGCGCCGAGTTTCTTGGCAAGAATAGAGGTTGTAAGATTCACTTCTTGATTCGATGTAACCGCTAAAACAAGATCGGTGCTATCTACTTTAGCGCTTTCCAGTACTTGAATAGAAGTTGCGGAACCGCAAATAGAAAGCACATCACTCAT
>DAIRET010000301.1:0-2010 GCA_036795455.1 Ignavibacteriaceae bacterium | reverse complement strand
AGCAGGAGCAACAACAAGTTCATGGTCAACTACTGCTTCATTTACAGTAGTAGGTCCGAACGGCTCAAATATTCCTATTCCGTCTTGGCCAACAAACAGCGTATCAGTACCATCGGCTGATGTTGTACTATTATGGTACTTGAATGGTCCGATTACAGGTTTGATTTTCGATGTTGAATTGACAACAACCGGCGTCTTTACTGGAACTCCGACACATGCCGGGTTAACAGTAACACAGTTACCTTTAACCGGTTTAGCAAACGGGGCGAACTATTTCTGGCGAGTCCGTTCGCGTTCGATCAACGGTGCAATTACTTCGCCATGGTCTTCAATAGCGGATTTCATTGTGCTTTCAGGATTATTATCGCCTGTACCAAGAATAGGTTCACCTGATGAAGATATAACAGTATTTACATCTTCACCGAATATCTCATGGTATGTTTTAACAGATCCGAATGGTGCTAAATACGAAGTTGAATATTCTACAAACTCATCGTTTTATGGTTCAACTGTTGTAAGTAATTTAAGTAATTCAAATCTTGAATTAGCAAATCTGAATAATGGAGTAAAATACTACTGGAGAGTCCGCTCGAAAAACAATGAAGGTATTTATTCCGATTATTCTAAGGTAGCAACATTTACACCTGATGGAACAAGTTCAACAGACGGTACGGTTGAGATTCCTCAAAAGTTTGAAGTTGCACAGAATTACCCGAATCCATTTAATCCTTCAACAGTTATTAATTTCGGTATTCCCGAAAGAGATATTGTAACTGCAAAGATTTACGATATTCTCGGAAGAGAGATAAGAACATTGTTGAATGAAGAAAAAGAAGCAGGCGTTCATTCGCTTCAATGGAATGGTAACGATAACTTCGGACAGAAAGTAACTTCAGGTACATATATACTCAGAGTTACTGCTGGCTCAAAAGCTCAATCTATCAAGATGCTTCTGATGAAATAAATCATATCAATAACAATTAAACCCCGCTTATATGCGGGGTTTTTTGTTTTAAAGATTTTGGTTAAATCCATAAAACTATCTAATGATACTGACGTCTTCTCCGCTTCTAAAAGTAGAGTGAAGTTGTAGTTTAATGTTGCATCAGTTTTGAAATAACAAGAGCAAATACTAGTCCTTAAAGAAAACCGGTTGAATTAGTTTTCAACCTATAATAAATAATTAATAAATTTGAATTGTGAATTGGAATTATTTTTCTCCCGTCCATTAAGGATTTTTCAAATAAGAAAGATGTTGATAATGCTAACGAAACTGATTAACTCATTAAAAGATAAATCACCTGGGGTGTACATTTCCATAATAACACTTTTGTTTCAGTTAGGTGTAAACCTTACGGGTGGTTACGGTTATTTCCGTGATGAGTTTTATTATATTGCTTGCAGCGATAATCTTGCATGGGGTTATGTCGACCATCCGCCTCTATCTATTTTAATCCTTTGGTTACAAAGAACTTTTCTGGGTGATTCGATATTCGCAATACGATTTCTTCCGGCACTTGCAATTGCAGGCATTGTATATTTGACCGCACTGATTGTCCGCGAACTTGGCGGTGGGAAAAAAGCTGAATTACTTGCATGTTTATCTGTAGTTTTTGCACCGGTTTATCTTGCTATAAGTAGTTTCTATTCAATGAACGTTTTCGAACCGTTGTTTTGGGTCGGTTCGACTTTTATTCTGATGCGAATTATAAATACCGGCAATGAAAAGTTGTGGCTGCTTTTCGGTGTTATCTCCGGACTTGGAATTATGAATAAGCATAGTATGTTATTCTTCGGTTTTGCTCTTCTTCTTTCAATTCTTTTAACTCAGCATAGAAAGGTTTTTTACAGTAAATGGTTTTGGTTAGGGGGTGCTATTGCTTTTGTAATCACGATCCCGAATACTATATGGCTTATCACGCATGACTGGGCAACATTAGAGTTTATGCGCAATGCACTGCAATGGAAAAATGCACCGATTTCCCCTCTCGAATTTTTCTTGTCGCAATT